>NZ_JBEZBW010000091.1:0-32851 GCF_040647305.1 Saccharothrix sp. NPDC042600
CCGCAGCCCGCAGCCCGCAGCCCGCAGCCCGCAGCCCGCAGCCCGCAGCCCGCAGCCCGCAGCCCGCAGCCCGCAGCCCGCAGCCCGCAGCCCGCGGCCTGTCGCGTGCAGTCCGCCGCGTGCAGTCCGTCGCGTGCAGTCCGTCGCGTGCAGTCCGTCGCGTGCAGTCCGTCGCGTGCAGTCCGTCGCGTGCAGTCCGTCGCGTGCAGTCCGTCGCGCGCGATCGACCAGCCCAGGCCCGTGTCAGTTGCGGTGGGGGAGGTGGCCCAGTTCTGCCAGAGGGGCCGGGACCGCGTGCAGGGCCGTGATGATGCCGGCCTCTCGGTGCATCGCCCGTCGCACCATCCGCAGTCGCCGCGCCTCCGACCGCTCCTCCAGCAACCGCTGCCGATCCTCCAGCGTCAGCAGGCAATCGTTCGCCAGCACATAGGCCAACACGTCCGAAGCCCCGACCTCGGGATCGTCCTCGAACGCCGCCCGCCGGTACCGGCTGAACGCCGCCCGCGCCCGCTCCTCCAGCAACGGCAGCATCTCCGCCACCTCCGGCGGCGACGCGACGTCCTCCACCCACTCCACCGTCCCCATCAGGTACGGCGCGCTCTCCGTGTCCACCGACACCAGCTTGAACCGCCGCCCACCCCGGCACGACAGGTCGAACCGCCCGTCCGGCAACGGTTTCGCGTCGTGCAGCAACGCCTCGCACCCCACCGTGTGCAGCGCGGTCGCGTTGCCGGGGCCCACTTCCCAGCCCTGGCGGATCGCGACGACGCCGAAGCTCTGGTCGGGCAGCCGGCCCGTCACCAGGTCCACCGTCAGCTGCCGGTACCGGGGCTCGAACACGTGCAGCGGCAGCGACGTCCCCGGCAGCAGCACGGTGCCCAACGGGAACAGCGGGAGCGTCGTCGTCACATGCCCAAACTACGGCCGGCCGGTGGCCGCAGCACGGCGAACGGGTCGGTCACCCGCATCTCCCCCGACACGAACCGGAACAACGCCGCCGGCCGACCACCGGACGGCCCCACCGGCGCGACCCCGCCCGTCGGCTCCAGCAACCCCCGCCGCGACAGCACGCGCTGCAGGTTCGTCGCCGACACCTTGTACCCCAGCGCCGCCGAGTACAGCGACCGCAGCGCGGAGATCGTGAACGACGGCGGCGCCAGCGCGAAGCCCAGGTTCGTGTACGACAGCTTCGCCGCCAACCGGTGCCGCGCCCGCTTGATGATCGCCTCGTGGTCGAACGCCGTCGGCGGCAGCGCGTCGACCGGGTGCCACGCGGTGTCCGAGGGCACCACCGGGTCCGTGTCGGACGGCACCAACCCGAGGAACGCCGTCGCCACCACCCGCGGCCCGGGCACCCGCGTGGGCGCGCTGAAGACCGCGAGCTGCTCCACGTGCGAGAGCTGTCTCACGTCCACCTTCTCCGCGAGCTGGCGGCGGATCGACGCCTCCACGTCCTCGTCCGCCCCGAGCCCGCCGCCGGGCAGTGACCAGCGGTGAGCGTGCGGTTCCCGCGCGCGCTCCCACAGCATGACCTGGAGTGATCCGTCTCTCACCTGGAGCACTGCGGCCAGTACCTCATGTCCCGCGAGACCCACTCGGCTGATACTATCGGCCACGTTTTCGCCCGGAAGGCGAAAACCTGGCACAAGGAGGACACGATGGTCGCTACCGCCTACGTGGAGCGAACCGCCGACGGTGCGTACGACGGCATCGCGCCGGACGCCGCGTGGCGGGACGAGGTGCTGGAACTGGCGCGCAAGCAGGACGCCGTGATCCTCGCGCACAACTACCAGCTCCCCGAGATCCAGGACATCGCCCACCACACCGGCGACTCGCTGGCGCTCAGCCGCATCGCGGCGGCCAGCGACGCGTCGACCATCGTGTTCTGCGGCGTGCACTTCATGGCCGAGACCGCGAAGATCCTGGCCCCGCACAAGACCGTCCTCATCCCGGACGAGCGCGCCGGCTGCTCGCTGGCCGACTCGATCACCGGTGAGCAGCTGCGCGCCTGGAAGGCCGAGCACCCCGGCGCGGTCGTCGTGTCCTACGTGAACACGACCGCCGAGGTGAAGGCCGAGACCGACATCTGCTGCACCTCGTCGAACGCGGTGGACGTCGTGCGGTCCATCCCGGCCGACCGCGAGGTCCTCTTCCTGCCCGACCAGTTCCTCGGCGCGCACGTCAAGCGCGAGACCGGCCGGGACAACCTGCACATCTGGGCCGGCGAGTGCCACGTCCACGCCGGCATCAACGGCCCCGAGCTGGCCGAGCGCGCGGCGGCGAACCCGGACGCCGACCTGTTCATCCACCCCGAGTGCGGTTGCGCCACCTCGGCGCTGTACCTGGCGGGCGAGGGCACCGTCCCGGCGGAGAAGGTCAAGATCCTCTCGACCGGCGACATGATCACCGCCGCCCGCCGCACCAGCGCGAAGTCGGTGCTGGTGGCGACCGAGGTCGGCATGCTGCACCAGTTGCGCCGCGCCGCGCCGGAGATCGACTTCCGCGCGGTCAACGACCGGGCCTCGTGCCGGTACATGAAGATGATCACCCCGGCCGCCCTGCTGCGCTGCCTGCGCGAGGGCAAGGACGAGGTCTTCGTCGACCTCGACACCGCCAAGCGCGCGCAGGGCGCCGTGCAGCGGATGATCGAGATCGGGCAGCCCGGCGGCGGCGAGTGAACACCCCCGTGTGGGAGGCCCGGGCCGACCTCGTGGTCGTCGGCACCGGGGTCGCGGGTCTGACGGCCGCGCTGCGCGCGCGGGAACTGGGACTGCGGGTCCTGGTGGTCACCAAGGCCGAGCAGGGTGACGGCAACACCCGGTGGGCGCAGGGCGGCGTGGCCGTCGTGCTGCCCGGCGAGCACGACGAGGGCGACACCGTCGAGGCGCACGTCCGGGACACCCTGGTGGCCGGCGCGGGGCTGTGCGACGAGGACGCCGTCCGGGCGATCATCGCGGACGGGCCGGCCGCCGTGGCGCGGCTGCGGGAACGCGGCGCGGTGTTCGACTCCGGTGTGGACGGTCGGCTCGCGCGGACCCGCGAGGGCGGGCACAGCGCGTTCCGCGTCGTGCACGCCGGCGGCGACGCGACCGGCGCGGAGGTCGAGCGGGCGCTGCTCGCGGCGGCCGGCGACGGCCGGGTCCCCGTGCTGGAGAACCACATCGCGGTGGACGCGGTGCGCACCCCGCTGGGGCAGGTGTGCGGGCTGCTCGTGCTCGACGGCGGCGGCGTCCCGGGCGTGCTGACCGCGCCCGCCGTGCTGCTGGCCAGCGGCGGCCTCGGGCAGCTCTACCAGGCGACCTCCAACCCGGAGGTGGCCACCGGCGACGGGCTCGCGCTCGCCCTGCGGGCCGGCGCGGCGGCGGCGGACGTGGAGTTCGTGCAGTTCCACCCGACCGTCCTCTACACCGGGCGCGGCGCTCGCGGCCGGTGCCCGCTGGTCACCGAGGCGGTGCGCGGCGAGGGCGCGGTGCTGGTCGACGCCACCGGCGCGCGCGTGATGCGCGGCGTGCACCCACTGGAGGACCTGGCCCCGCGCGACGTCGTGGCGGCGGCCATCACCCGGCACATGGCGAGCGCTCCCGGCGGCGTCGACGACCACGTCTTCCTCGACGCCACCGGCATCTCCGACTTCGCGCGGCGGTTCCCGACGGTGCACGCGGCGTGCGTCGCGGCGGGCATCGACCCCGCCACGGACCCGATCCCCGTGGCCCCGGCGGCGCACTTCGCGTGCGGCGGCGTGGTGTCCGATGTGGACGGACGCACCGGCGTGACCGGCCTCTACGCGGCCGGTGAGGTCGCGCGGACCGGCCTGCACGGCGCGAACCGGTTGGCGTCCAACAGCCTGCTCGAAGGCCTGGTGGTCGGCACCCGTGCCGCCGAGGCGGTCGCGAGCGACCTCGCGCTGGGCCTGCTCGCCAAGTGCACCGGCACCGCCGAGCTGCCCGTCGCGCCGGTCGCCGACCGGGACGCGTTGCAGCGCGTCATGAGCCGGTACGCGGCGATCGGGCGCGACGCCGAGGGCCTGGCCGTGGTCGGCTCGGTGCTCGACCTGTCCACTGTGGACCGACGCCTGGACACCCGGGAACTGGTGGAGGACGCGGCGCTCACCGTGGCCGCGCGGGCGCTCATCGCGGCGGCCGCCGCGCGCACCGAGTCGCGCGGTTGCCACGTCCGCACCGACTTCCCGCGGCGCGACGACGTGAACTGGCTGCGCAGCCAGGTCGTCCGGCTCACCCCGTCCGGCCAGCCCGTGCTGGCGGACCCCGTCACGACCGCGAGGACGGTGGCATGACGCTCGACCTGGACGACGTGCGCCGCGTCATCGAGACGGCGCTCGCCGAGGACCTGCGCTACGGGCCGGACGCGACGACGGAGGCCACCGTGCCCGCCGACGCCGTGGCCGTCGCCGAGCTGACCCCGCGCAAGGCGGGTGTGCTGGCCGGCGTCCCGGTGGCGGAGGAGGTGTTCCGGCAGGTCCTCGACGTCGAGGTGCTGGAGCGCAAGCGGGACGGCGACAAGGCCGTGCCCGGCGAGCCGGCGCTGGTGGTGCGCGGACCGGTGCGCGGCCTGCTGACCGCCGAGCGCACCGCGTTGAACCTGCTGTGCCACCTGTCCGGCATCGCCACGCTCACCGCCGCGTGGGTCGACGAGGTCGAGGGGACGGGGGCGAAGATCCGCGACTCGCGCAAGACCCTGCCGGGCCTGCGGCTGCTGGAGAAGTACGCGGTCCGGTGCGGCGGCGGCGTGAACCACCGGCTGGGCCTCGGGGACGCGGTGCTGATCAAGGACAACCACGTCCAGGCCGCCGGTTCGGTGCGCGCGGCGATGGCCGCCGTCCGGGCGCACGCCCCGCACCTGCCGTGCGAGGTCGAGGTGGACTCGCTGGAGCAGTTGGCCGAGGCCGTGGCCGAGGGCGCGGAACTGGTGCTGCTGGACAACTTCAGCGTCGCCGAGTGCGCGGAGGCGGTGCGGCGGGCAGGGGGCGTGGCACTGGAGGCCTCCGGCGGGCTGACGCTGGACGTGGCGCGGGCGTACGCCGAGACGGGCGTGGACTACCTGGCGGTGGGCGGCCTGACCCACTCGGCCCTGGCCCTCGACCTGGGCATGGACCTGCGCTGACCCGACGCGGGACGGCGGGAGTGTGACGGCGGGTGGCGGCCCGGCCCGGTGCGGGGCCGCCACCCGCCGGCTCGGCCGGTCGCGGGGCGTGGCCTCCGGCCCCCGGTTCCATTTTCCCACGGGGTACCGACAAAGCTCGTCGCGCGGCCGGCTGCCTCGGCGCTGGTCGGTGCGGTACCGGCGCCGAGAGACCGTCAGCGGTCGCGCGGGTCGCGGGGGACGCGGCCCTGCGGGTGTTCGACGTCCACCCGTTCCTTGCGCACCTCGCCGCCGACCTTCTGCTGCTCGGTCACGGCCTCCTTCTCCAGCCGGACCCGCTCCACCGCCTCGGCGTGCTTGTCCACCACCGGCTCCTGCCGGCGCAGCGAGACCTCGGCCTCCTCGTCCGCGAACGGGCGGCTGCCGTCGGGCCCGTCGGCGGGCTCGCGCACCACGCGCACCTCTTCGTGGGTCACCGGGACGGTGACGTCGCGGTGCTCGGTCACGGTGTGCTTCACCAGCCGCACGCGTCCGGCCTCGACGTCCCGGGTGCCGACGTCGAGCTGCTCCTCGTACCGGGTCACCGAGTCGCCCCGGTCCCGCGCCGCGCGCTCGTCGGTCAGCTTGCCCGCCATCGACTCGCGGCCGCGCGTCCCGGGCTCCTGCCCGCGCGTCTCCTGCCCGCGCGTCTCGTGCTTGCCGTGCAGCTTGTCGTGCTCGCCGGACCGCACGCCGGGGATCATCCCGTAGTGCCGGTACAGCTCCTCCTGCTGCGCGTCGGACATGTGCTGGTCGTCGGTGTCGATCCGCGGCGCGTCCTTGACCTGCTGCTTGTCCACCGGGACGACGATGTGGCCCTTGCTCACTTCCGCGTCCTGGATCGGGACGAACGACTCCTTCATGCCGAACAGGCCGGTGTGCACCGACGCCCACATCGGGCGGCCGTCCCGGTCGTCCAGCCACACCTGCTTGACCGACCCGATCCGCTCACCGTGGGCGTCGAGGACGTCGCAGTCGTACAGCCGGTCCACTTCCGCCTGGTTGATCATGGGTTCACCCTTCGCATGGTCCTGTGCTGCGAGAACGGGGTTACCCGTGACCTGGTCGAGTCCACGATCCGTCACCCGGACGTGGCGCAACGTCCCTCGAAAGGGATTCGTGTCCCTCGGGGACCGGTCAGAGCCTCCGGTTGGCCAACACCGGGAGTGCGCGCCGGGCCTCCTCGACGGCCGCGACGTCCACGTCGGCGACCAACAGGCCCTCTTCGCCGCCCAACTGCCCGACCACCGCGCCCAGCGGCGACGCCACCGTGCTGAAGCCCACACCCGTCGGCGCGCCGCCGTGGTCCACACCGGGGTCGGCCTGCCCGCACGCCAGCACCCACGACGTGCAGTCCAGCGCCCGCGCCCGCACCAGCAGCTCCCACTGCTCCCGCTTGCCCGGCCCCGCGCCCCAGGACGCGCACAGCAGCACCGCCGCGGCGCCCTGATCGGCCAGCGCCCGGAACAGTTCGGGGAACCGCACGTCGTAGCAGGTGGCCAGGCCCAGCGTCAGGCCGTCCACCTCGACCACGACCGGCTTCGCGCCCGGCGCGACCGTCCGCGACTCCTCGAACCCGAACGCGTCGTAGAGGTGGATCTTGTCGTAGCCCACGTGCAGCCCGCCGCCGGTCACCAGCAGCGTGTTGGCCACCCGGCCGTCGGGCGCGGGCGTGAACATGCCCGCCACCACGACCACCCCGGCCTCGTCGGCGATCTCCCGCACGGCCGTGGCCCACGGCCCGTCCAGCGGCTGCGCCACCGGTCCGAGCGGCACGCCGAACCGGCACATCGTCGCCTCCGGGAACACCACGACGCGGGCGCCGGCGGCCCGCGCCACACCGGCGCGCACCAGGTCGAGGTTGGCCACCGGGTCGGTGGAGGAGTTGATCTGGCAGAGCGCGACACGCATGCAGCCCACTCTAGGTAGTGTCGGGTCTCGTGCGCTCCCTGTTGCCCCCGCTCGTACTAGTCGCAGTCCTCGCCGCCTCCGGGTGCACGGGGACGACGACACCGAGCGCCGAGGGCACCGCGGACGGCAGCTCGATCGTCCTGGCCGACAACACCGAGCCGACCACGCTCAACCCGTTGCTGGGCTACGGCCGCGACGGCGTCTCCAAGCTCTACGACGGCCTGGTCGAGCACCGCGCGGACCGCACCCTGCGCCCCCGCCTGGCCGCCGACCCGCCGCGACCCTCCGCCGACGGCCTGACCTGGACCGTGCGGCTGCGCGACGACGTGAAGTTCACCGACGGCACGACCTTCGGCCCCGAGGACGTCGTCGCGACCTACCGCGCCCTGCTCGACCCGGCGCGCGGCGCGACCGAGCGGACCGCGTTCGCCGCGCTCACCGGGGTCGAGCAGCTCGACGTGCACACCGTGCGGTTCGCGCTGGCCAAGCCGTGGGCGGCGTTCCCGCACCAGTTGGTGCTCGGCGTCCTGCCCAGCGAGGCGCTGGACGGCGTGGCCCTCAAGGACGTCAAACCGGTCGGCACCGGCCCGTACAAGCTCGCCGACTGGAAGAAGGGCGACCGGATGGTGCTGGAGTCCAACCCGGCCCACTTCGGCGGCGAACCCAAGATCCGCAAGCTCACCGTCGTCTTCGTGCCCGACGACAACACGCGCGCCCAGCGCCTGCAGGCGGGCGAGTTCGATGGCGCCGAGCTGCCGCCCCGCCTCGCGGCCGGGTTCGCCGGCACCGGCGGCATGCGCGTGGTCACCCACCGGTCCACCGACCTGCGCGGCATCACGCTCCCGGCCGGTCCGGTCACCGGCGACCCGGCGCTGCGGATGGCGTTGAACCACGCGGTGAACCGCAAGGGCGTGGTGGACAACCTGTTGGGCGGCAAGGGAACGCCCGCGAGCACCCCGATCCCGGACACGCTGCCGGAGTTCCACGACCCGACGGCGGTGTTCACCCACGACAAGGCGCAGGCGGAGCTGCTGCTGGACCAGGCGGGCTGGGTGCGCGGCGCGGACGGCCTGCGGGCGCGCGACGGCGTCCCGGCCCGGTTCACGCTGATGTTCCCGATCGGCGACGTGGTGCGGGCCGACCTGGCGACGGCGTTCGCGGCGGAGGCCAAGGCGGTCGGCGTGGACGTGCAGCTGGCGGGCCTGAGCTGGGAGGCCATCACGCCCCGGCTGGGCGCGGACGCGCTCGTGCACGGCGGCGGCAGCCCGTTCGACCCGGACCCGACCGTCTACCCGACGCTGCACAGCGGCAACCCGTGGGGCTACGCGAACCCGCAGGTGGACGCCCTGCTGGACACCGGGCGGACGCTGCTGGACCCGGCCCAGCGCGCGGCGGCGTACCGGCAGCTGCAGCGGGCCTACCTGGCCGCGCCCGCGATGGTGGTCTTGGCGGCGGTGCAGCACACGTACGTGGTCCGGGAGAACTGGACCGGCTACCAGGAGGTCGTGGACCCGTACACGCACGGCCCGCTGTCGTGGGGGCCGTGGTGGAACCTGGAGCTGTGGACGCCCCGCTAGCCGTCGTGTAGACGGGACTGTGAGCCGAACACACCTTTGGGGGCCACAGTGATCGACCCAGCCGTCGTCCGCGCCGACACGCCCGGTGCGAGCGCGAAGGTCTTCCTGGACTCGGCGGGCTCGTCCCTGCCGCCGCGGCCGGTGCTGGACGAGGTGGTGGGGCACCTGCGCCGGGAAGCCGAGATCGGCGGGTACGTCGCCGCCCGGGAGCGGGCGGACGACCTGGAGGCCGGGTACGGGGTCTTCGCGTCGCTGATGGGCGCGCACCCCGACGAGGTCGCGTTCACCGACAGCGCGACCCGGTCCTGGCTGGCGGCCTTCGACGCCGTCCCGCTGGGCCCGGGGGACCGGGTGCTGGTGACGGAGGTCGAGTACGGGGGCAACGCGATCCCGATCCTGCACCGCGCCCGCGAGGTGGGGTTCGAGGTGGTGACCATCCCGTCGGACGCGGTCGGCCAGGTGGACGTCGAGGCCCTGCGGGAGCTCGTGGACGAGCGGGTCAAGCTGGTCTCGCTGGTGCACGCGCCCACCAACGGCGGCCTGGTCAACCCGGTGCGCGAGGTGGCGTCGGCGGCCCATGAGGTGGGCGCGCTGGTGCTGCTGGACGCCTGCCAGTCGCTCGGGCAGCTGCCCGTGCGCGCCGACGAGCTGGGCGTGGACATCATCTCGGCGACCGGCCGCAAGTGGCTGCGCGGCCCGCGCGGCACCGGCGTCCTGGTGGTGTGCCGTTCGGCGGCCGACCGCCTGCGGCCGAGGCTGGTGGACCTGCACAGCGGCGAGTGGGTCGGCCCGGAGGAGGTCAAGCTGCGCGAGGACGCCCGCGTCTACGAGCTGTGGGAGACCAGCGTCGCCGACCGGCTGGGCCTGATCGCCGCCGCCCGCTACGCCCTGGACCTGGGCATCGACGCGATCGCCGCCGAGGTGCGGTCGCGCGCCGAGCGCCTGCGGGCGGGCCTGCGCGAGGTGCCCGGCGTGGAGGTGCGGGACATCGGCGCGCGGTTGTCCGGCATCGTGACGTTCACCGTCGAGGGCCGCGACCCGGTGGCCGTGCGCGACGAGCTGGCACGCCACGACGTGGTCGTGACCACCAGCCACCTGACCTCGACCCGCATCGACATGACCCGGCGGGGCGTCGAAGGGCTGGTGCGGATGTCCCCGCACTACTTCGTCTCGCCGGAGCAGGTGGACCGCGCGGTCGAGGTCGTGGCGGCTCTCGGCTAGCGCAGGGTGGTGTGGAGGACGACGTACTCGACGTCGGCCTGGTGGCGGCCGGTCTCGGTGAAGCCCAGGCGGCCGGCCAGGCGCAGGCTGCGTTCGTTCCAGGACTGCACGACGATGCGGACCCGGTCCACGCCCGAGGCCCGGAGGTGGTCGAGCACCGCGCCGGCGAAGGCGGGGCCGTGGCCCCGGCCGACCATGGCCGGGTGCATGCCCACGCCCAGGTCCACCGCGTCCGGTTCCTCCGCCAGGCCCGGGACCCGGGCCTCCTCGCCGACGCACAGGAAGCCCGCCAGCGAGCCGTCCCGGGCGTCCACGACGGCCGAATAGCCCTCTTCGGCCTCGTACAGGCCGTCTTCCGGGCGGGAGTCGTAGACCGACCAGTGGCCGGAGTAGCGCCAGGTGGTGATGTCGGTCGCGTGGGAAGTGGTGAGTGGGGTTACTACGAAGTCCACACCGTGAGATTGGCAGAAGAGTGGGGCGCGGGACTCCTCATTCAGCCCGCGCCCCACTCTTTCGGGGGAGTGTCAGCAGGTGCGGCCGATGATGCGCGGCACGCAGTCCGAGTAGGACAGGAACAGCTCCACCGCGCTGTCGTTGCGCTGCGTCTGCGTGGCGATCACCGTGTCACGCGGGTAGAAGCCGGGGCTGCTCGACTTGGGGTACATCTCGAAGGTGTAGCTCCAGATCTTGTGCACGCCCCACAGCCAGTCGTTGATGGTGCCGTCGGTGATGTAGAGGTCGCTGGACTGCTGCGGCGTGTACCCGTTGAGCGACGCCATCCGCCGCCCCAGCGTGCTGAACGCGCTGGCCTGCGTGGCGTCCAGGCCCGGAGCGGTGTCGTTGTAGGTGTAGCCGTACGGCCACAGGATCAGCTCCGAGTAGGTGTGCCAGTCGATGTGCGTCTTGATCTGCTGCACACCGCCGACCACGCGGGTGTTGACGAAGTCGCGGATGCGGGCGACCTCCGGGGCGGAGAACGCCGACGGGCCGCGGTAGGTCTCGCTGGACCCGCTGCTGCTCGACCCGCCGCAGCAACCCCACTGGTAGCCCCAGTTCCGGTTGGGGTCGGTGCCCACGGCCGTCGAGTTCGGCTGGCGGTTCTTGCGCCACGACCGGAACGAGCCGGTCGCGATGTCGTACTCGACGCCGTCCGGGTTCACCATCGGGATGATCCAGATCTCGCGCGAGTCCACGAGGTTCTTGATCGTAGGGTTGGTGGCGTAGCCGTCGGTGTACTGCTTGATGATCCGCAGGCACATCTCGACGGTCAGGTGCTCCCGCGCGTGCATGTTGCAGGTGAACAGCACCTCGGGCTCGTTCTCGTCCACGGCCGGGTTGTCGCTGAGCTTGAGCATCCACAGGTCGCGGCCCTGGTAGGACTTGCCCACGCTGGACAGCCGCACCAGGTTCGGGTGGTCGGTGACGGTCTGGTTGAGCTCGGTCACCGTCTCCTGGAAGTTGTGGTAGCCGGTGTAGCCGGACGGGAAGTCCTGCGTGCCCACCTGCGGGTCGGTGAAGTCGACCTTGCCCAGGGCCTGGAGTTGGGCGTCGTAGTCGCCGAGGTTCTCCACCCGCAGCCCGGTGGCGCGCAGCGCCCACTGCTGGCGGGGCTCGGCGACGACGGTGAGCTTGTCGCCGTCCTGGCCGAGGACGTCCACCCCGGTCCGGGCGACCCTGGTCCGGGCCTCGGGGGTGCTCGCGGTGACCTCGAAGACGGTCCGCTCGGGGGTTTTCGCGGTGCTCGGCTGTGCCGACCCGGCGTGCAGCGGGAGTACCAGGGCCACGCACGCGCCGAGCGCGGCGGCCATCAGGCCGCGCCGCTTGGGTGACATTGCGCCTCCATCATCAGCAGGGTTTGCGACGGAGTGGTGCCTACGCAGCGTCGCGCGGGTGTCACAGATCGGCATAGCCGCCGTTTGTCGGGTTCCCCACTCCGAGGGCGGGCTGACAGTTGACGGAATTCGCGACCGCTTACCCTAGGAGCATGCTCAACCGCATCGACCTGCGTGGTCGGGTCCCGTCGCCGGCCGAACTGCGCGCCGCGTTGCCGCGCGCCGAGGTGGACGTGGACGCGGTTCTGCACCATGTGCGGCCCATCGTGGACTCGGTGCGCGAACGCGGCGTCGAGGCCGTGCTGGAGGTCACCGAGCGGTTCGACAAGGTGCGGCCCGGGTCCGTGCGGGTGCCGGCGGCCGAACTGGACCGCGCGCTGGCCGAACTGGACCCGGCCGTGCGGGAGGCGCTGGAGGAGTCCGTCGCGCGGGCCCGCAAGGTGCACGCCGACCAGCGGCGCACCGACACCACGACCCAGGTCGTGCCCGGCGGGACGGTGACCGAGCGCTGGGTGCCGGTCGCCCGCGTCGGCCTCTACGCGCCCGGCGGCCTGGCGGTCTACCCGTCCAGCGTGGTCATGAACGTCGTCCCGGCGCAGACCGCGGGCGTCGAGTCGCTGGTGGTGTGCTCGCCGCCGCAGGCGGAGTTCGGCGGCCTGCCGCACCCGACGATCCTGGCCGCCGCGGCGCTGCTGGGCGTCACCGAGGTGTGGGCGGTCGGCGGCGCGCAGGCCGTGGCGCTGCTCGCGTACGGCGGTGTGGACACCGACGGCGGCGAACTCGCGCCGGTGGACCTGGTGACCGGCCCCGGCAACATCTACCTCACCGCCGCCAAGCGCCTGCTGCGCGGCCTGATCGGCATCGACTCCGAGGCCGGCCCGACCGAGATCGCCGTCCTGGCCGACGAGACGGCCGACCCGGTGCACGTGGCCGCCGACCTGATCAGCCAGGCCGAGCACGACACGCTCGCGGCGAGCGTCCTGGTCACCACGTCGGAGGCCCTGGCGGACGCCGTGGACGTCGAGCTGGAGCGCCAGGTCGGCGCGACCAAGCACGCCGAGCGCATCCGGACGGCGTTGCGCGGCAAGCAGTCCGGCACGGTCCTGGTGTCCACTGTGGACGACGGACTGACCGTGGTGAACACCTACGCCGCCGAGCACCTGGAGATCCAGACCGACCGGGCGCGCGAGGTGGCCGCCCGGGTCCGCGCGGCCGGCGCCGTCTTCGTCGGCGCGCACTCGCCGGTGTCGCTGGGCGACTACTGCGCGGGCTCCAACCACGTGCTGCCCACCGGCGGTTGCGCGCGGCACTCGTCGGGCCTGTCGGTGCAGACGTTCCTGCGCGGCATCCACGTCGTGGACTACAGCGAGGACGCGTTGCGCGAGGTGGCGGACAAGGTCGTCGCGCTGGCCAACGCCGAGGACCTGCCCGCGCACGGCCAGGCCGTGACGGCGAGGTTCCCGCGGTGAGGCCCGTCGGCGACCGGGTGGAACTGGCCGACCTGCCCCTGCGCGAGGACCTGCGCGGACGCACGCCCTACGGCGCGCCGCAGTTGGAGGTCCCGGTCCGGCTCAACACCAACGAGAACCCGTACCCGCCGTCGGACGAGCTGGTCGCCGACGTCGTCGCGGAGGTCGCGGAGGTGGCCGCCGAGCTGCACCGCTACCCCGACCGCGACGCCGTGACGCTGCGCGAGGACCTGGCGGCGTACCTCAGCGACTCGACGGGCGTGCCGCTGACCGGCGCGAACCTGTGGGCGGCCAACGGGTCCAACGAGATCCTGCAACAGATCCTGCAGGCGTTCGGCGGTCCCGGCCGCACCGCGCTGGGCTTCGAGCCGTCGTACTCGATGCACCCGATCATCGCCGCCGGCACCCGCACCGAGTGGGCGCCCACGCCCCGGCGCGCGGACTTCTCGCTGGACACCGACAAGGCGGCGGAGATCGTCGCCGACCGGCGGCCGGACGTGGTGTTCGTGACCAGCCCGAACAACCCGACCGGGCAGAGCGTGCCGACCGAGGACCTGCGCGGCCTGGTCGAGGCCGCGCCGGGGATGGTCGTGGTGGACGAGGCGTACGCGGAGTTCTCCCCGCGCCCGTCGGCCGTGCGCCTGCTGGCGGACTACCCGGAGAAGCTGATCGTCAGCCGCACCATGAGCAAGGCGTTCGCGTTCGCCGGTGGCCGCCTGGGCTACCTGGCCGCCGCGCCCGCCGTGGTGGACGCGTTGCAGCTGGTGCGCCTGCCCTACCACCTGTCGGCGCTGACGCAGGCCGCCGCGCGCGCGTCGCTGCGGCACGCCGCGGAGACGCTGGGTTCGGTGGCCAAGCTGGCCGCCGAGCGCGACCGGGTGGTGGAGGCGTTGGGCGGCATGGGTTTCGACGTCGTGCCCAGCGACGCGAACTTCGTGCTGTTCGGGTGGTTCGAGGACGCGCACGCCACGTGGCGGTCCTACCTGGAGCGCGGTGTGCTGATCAGGGACGTCGGTATCGCGGGTCATCTGCGGGTGACGGTCGGGACTCCGGAGGAGAACGACGCGTTCCTCGCGGCGAGCAAGGAGGTTGGCCGGTGAGCCGGGTCGGCAAGGTGGAGCGGACCACCAGGGAGTCGTCGGTGTACGTCGAGGTGGACCTCGACGGCACCGGTCAGGTCGAGATCGGCACTGGGGTGCCGTTCTACGACCACATGCTGACGGCGTTGGGCGTGCACGGGTCGTTGGACCTGGTGGTGCGCGCGACGGGTGACGTGGACATCGACGCGCACCACACGGTCGAGGACGTGGCGATCGTGCTCGGGCAGGCGTTGCGCGAGGCGTTGGGCGACAAGGCGGGCATCCGGCGGTTCGGCGACGCGTGGATCCCGATGGACGAGACCCTGGCGCACGCGGCGGTGGACGTGTCGGGTCGGCCGTACTGCGTGCACGTGGGCGAGCCGGCGGAGTTCAACACGTTCACGATCGGCGGCAACTACCCGTTCGTGCTGAACCGCCACGTGTTCGACTCGCTGGCTTTCCACGCCGGCATCGCCCTGCACGTGCGGGTGGAGTACGGCCGCGACCCGCACCACATCGCGGAGGCGCAGTTCAAGGCCATCGCGCGGGCGCTGCGGGCGGCGGTCGAGCCGGACCCGCGGGTGGGCGGGGTGCCGTCCACCAAGGGCGTGCTCTGATGCCTAAGGAGTACGTGGTCATCGGGCTGCTCGCGCTGGCGGGCTTCCTGATCGGCGGCGTTTACAGCACGTGGAAGACGGCCAAGGGGTTCGCGGTCGTGCTGGGCGTGCTGGCGGTGTTGGCGGTGGGCGGCGCGATCGCCTGGCTGGTCTAACCCGCGGGGCCCCGGCTCCGCGGGCTGCGGCGGGGCCCGGATCGGCCGGGCGGTGGCCTGGCGTGGTCGAGCCTGGCGTGGCCCAGCAGCCGTGTGAACAGGTGTTTCGTGCGGGAGGCGCGGCCTCCGGCCCCCGTTTCGATCGTCTCACGGGACACCGACAGCCGCCCGCGCCCGGCCCCGCCAAGCGCGAAGCGGGCACCGTGCCCGTTTCGCGCTGAGCGTTATGGTGGAGTCATGTCCGGCGAGGTCACCCGTCCCCGCGAAGGCGTCGAGCGCCCCCGCGAGCGGGCCGATGCCGCGCGGAACCGGGCTCGGGTGTTGGCCGCCGCCGAGAGGGTGTTCGCCGAGGCCGGTGGGGCCGACGGGGTCACCATGGAGGAGATCGCCCGGGTCGCCGGGGTCGGGCGGGCCACGCTCTACCGGCGTTACCCCGACACCACCTCCATCGCGCAGGCCCTGCTGGACGAGCACGAGTCCGAGATCCAGGCCGGCATCCTGAGCGGACCGCCGCCGCTGGGCGCGGGTGCGCCGCCGCACGAGCGGTTGGCCGCGTTCTACCGCGCGTTGGTCGGGCTGCTCGAACGGCACCTGCACCTCGTGCTCGGCGCCGAGACCGGACAGGCCCGCTACCGGACCGGCGTCTACGCGTTCTGGCGGCGGCACGTCGAGGTCCTGCTCGAACAGGCCCACGCGCCCACCGAGCTGGCGGACACCCTGATGGCCCCGCTCGCCCCCGAGGTCTACCGGTACCAGCGGCAGGTGCGCGGGCTCACGCCCGAGCAGGTCGCGGCCGGGCTGGACTTCCTCAGCCGGCGCGTTCTCGCAGGTAACGCGGCGGAACGGTAGCCGTCAGCCACACCCCGTTGGCACTGACCCGGAACTCGTGCCCGGCCGCGTGCATCGCCGCCGCGTCCACCTCCAGCACCACCGGCTTGCCGCGCCGCGCGCCCACCCGCACCGCCGTGTCGATGGTCGCGGACAGGTGCACGTCGTGCCGCGCCATCGGCAGCAACCCGTCCCGCATGATGTCGGGCAGGTGCCGCGCCACCGTGCCGTGGTAGAGCACGGCCGGCGGCTCCGCCGGGGGCAGGTCCAGGTCCACGGCCACGGTGTGCCCCTGGTTCGCCCGGATCCGCCCGCCGGCGATGGTGAAGCGCCGCTTGTCGTTGCGCGCCACGACCTCGCGCACGTCCTCGTGGGTCGTCCCCAGTTTGCGCACGAACTCGTCCAGGTCCACCCAGCCCGCCGCGTCGAGCGTCAGCCCGAGCCGTTCGGGCTGGTGGCGCAGGTGCTTGGACATCCGCTTCGACAAGCGGACCACATCTCTCTCATCCATGTCGCGCACAAGTGCAGCACGCCGGGCGGGATCGGGCCACCGTTTTCACGTCCCGCCCTCGCTCGCCGGCTTCAGCTTCGGCGCGCCCGGCCCGTCGGAGGCCTGCTCGTCGTCGAAGTTGTGCAGGGTGCAGCTGCGCAGCGACAGGCACCCGCAGCCGATGCACGACGTCAGCCGGTCGCGCAGCCGGATCAGGGCGTCGATGCGGGCGTCCAGCTCGGCCTGCCAGTTCGTGGACAGCCTGCTCCAGTCGGACTTGGTGGGCGTGCGGTTGTCCGGCAGCGCGGCCAGCGCGTCGTGCACGTCCTCCAGGCTCAGGCCCACCCGCTGGGCGGTGCGGATGAACGCGAGCCGGCGCAGCACCGAACGCGGGTAGCGGCGCTGGTTGCCCGCCGTGCGCTCGGAGTGGATCAGGCCGCGCTCCTCGTAGAACCGCAGCGCCGTGTGCGGCACCCCGCTGCGCTCGGCCACCTGGCCGATGGTCAACATCTCCGGCAACTTGCTCACGTGCCCAGCCTAGTGCTTGACCTCGACCTAAGTCGAAGTTGTTGGCTGTGTTCCATGGCAGTAGGGGAGAAGACGGGCTTCGCGGACATCCCCGCGTTGTTCGACCGGATGACCGGGGACGAGAAGCACGAGTGGGCCGCCGCGTCCACCTTGCACGTGCTGTGGGTGCTCTACGACCGGGTGCTGGACGTGTCGCCGGACCGGGTGGACGACCCGGACCGCGACCGGTTCCTGTTGTCGAAGGGGCACGGGCCGATGGCGTACTACGCCGTGCTGGCCGCGAAGGGCTACCTCGAACCGTCCCTTTTGGACGATTGGACGTCGTGGGACTCGCCGCTGGGCCAACACCCCGACCGGGTGCTGGTGCCGGGCGTGGAAATCAGCAGCGGGTCGCTCGGGCACGGGCTGCCGATCGCGGTCGGGCAGGCCGTGGGCCTGCGCGTGCAGGGGCGGCCGGCGCGGGTGTTCGTGCTGGTGGGCGACGCCGAGCTGGACGAGGGCAGCAACCACGAGGCGATCGCCCTGGCCGGCCGGCTGGGGCTGGACAACCTGACGGTCGTGGTGGTGGACAACGAGTCCGGCACGCACGGGTGGCCGGGCGGCGTGGCGGCGCGGTTCGCCGTCGAGGGGTGGGATACGTCCACAGTGGACGGACGTGACCAGGACGCGTTGCACGAGGCCTTCACGGCGGCCCACCCGGGTCGTCCGCTGGTCGTGGTGGCGAAGGTGGTGGAGTCGTGAAGACGATGCGCGAGGTGTTCGCGGACACCGTGCAGGAGGTCATGGCCGACGACCCGCGGGTGGCGGTGGTGATCGCGGAGATCTCCCGCGACGCCTTCCGCCCGTCGCCGCGGGTGGTCAACGTCGGCATCCGGGAGCAGCTGATGGTGGGCGTGGGCAGCGGTCTGGCGTTGACCGGCATGCGGCCCGTCGTGCACTCCTACGCGCCGTTCCTGGTCGAGCGGCCGTACGAGCAGATCAAGCTGGACTTCGGGCACCAGGACGTCGGCGGTGTGCTGGTCAGCATCGGCGGTTCCTACGACGACCCCGCCTGGGGGCGGACGCACCAGTCGCCCGGCGACGTCGCGCTGTTCGACAGCATGCCCGGGTGGCGGGTGCAGGTGCCCGGCCACCCGGACGAGGTCGAGCCGCTGGTGCGGGCGGCGTTGGCGGCCGACGACCGGCGGTACCTGCGGTTGTCGCTGCGGCGGAACGAGGCGTCCTTCCCGGTGGTCGAGGGGTTCACCGCGGTGCGCCGGGGTTCGGGCGGGGTCGTCGTGGCCGTCGGGCCGATGCTGGACCCGGTGCTGGCGGCGACTGCGGACCTGGACGTGACGGTGCTCTACGCGACCACGGTCCGACCGTTCGACGGCGCGGGACTGCGCGCCGCGGTGGCCGCGGCCCGGCCGGACGTCCTGCTGGTCGAGCCGTACCTGGAGGGCACGTCGGCGCACCTGGCGTCCGAGGCCCTGTCCGACGTCCCGCACCGCCTGCGCTCGCTGGGCGTGCGCCGGGACGCGGAACTGCGGGCCTACGGCACGGCCGAGGACCACGACGCGGCGCACGACCTGGACGCCCTGGGCATCGCCGCCGCGGCCCGCCGCCTGTTCACCCACCCGGTGGCCGCCTGAAAGCGGCCACCGGCGGGCGGCCGAACGTGTGTCGGGATCCGGGGGTGCGGGCGTCTGCGGCATGATCTCCGTCCGTGAGCGTGCCGAGAACCCTGATCTGGACACCCACGCCGACCGCGGAGCTGCAGCTCGCCCTGCACCGGGCAGTGGCGGGTCCGGCCGCCCTCGTGCCGGTGGCCTCCGGGACGGTGGTGCTGCCGCGTCGGCAGATCGGGTTCGCCGACGCGGCCAAGCTCGCCGGGCAGGTGCGCGCCGTCGACGACCGGGCGCTGCTCGTGCGGTGGTCCGGTGACGCCGTGCTGTGGTCGGACGGGGTGTCCGCCGGGTTCAGCGGCGGCGCGCGCCGGCTGGTCGGGCTGCTCACGTGGTGGCGCCTCAAGGCGGAGGCGGGGTCCCTGGACCTGCCCAGGGACGTCGCCGAGGTCAAGGCGCTGGTGGACCAGGGACGCGCCGACACGTGGGTCACCGCCCTGCCCGACCGGGCCGGCCTGCCCATCGGCACGGTGCTGCCCGTGGTACCGGTGACGCAGGGCGGGTCCCCGTTGGCCTAGCCTGGTGGGCGTGGCACGAGTCGTCGTACTGGACTACGGATCAGGCAACCTCCGCTCCGCCGAACGCGCCCTCCAGCGCGTGGGCGCGACCGTCGAGGTCACGTCCGACCATCGC
This sequence comes from Saccharothrix sp. NPDC042600, assembly GCF_040647305.1. Lineage (NCBI taxonomy): Bacteria > Bacillati > Actinomycetota > Actinomycetes > Pseudonocardiales > Pseudonocardiaceae > Saccharothrix > Saccharothrix sp. NPDC042600. The sequence goes on from NZ_JBEZBW010000091.1 coordinate 19,144, forward strand.
GCGGCGCTCGACGCGGACGGCCTGCTGGTGCCCGGCGTCGGCGCGTACGCCGCCTGCATGGCCGGGCTGAACGCCGTCAAGGGCGGCCGGGTCATCGGCGAGCGCCTGGCCGGCGGGCGGCCGGTGCTGGGCATCTGCGTGGGCATGCAGATCCTGTTCGAGCGCGGCATCGAGCACGGCGTGCTGACCGAGGGCTGCGGCGAGTGGCCGGGCACGGTGGAGCGCCTGGAAGCGCCGATCGTGCCGCACATGGGCTGGAACACGGTCAAGGCGCCCGAGGGCACCAAGCTGTTCGCCGGCCTCGACCCGGACACCCGGTTCTACTTCGTCCACTCCTACGCCGTGCGCGAGTGGGAGCTGGAGGCCTCGGAGGTCATCCGGCCGCCGCTGGTGACCTGGGCCACGCACGGCGGCGACGACTTCGTCGCGGCGGTGGAGAACGGCCCGCTGTGGGCCACCCAGTTCCACCCGGAGAAGTCCGGCGACGCGGGCGCCCACCTGCTGGAGAACTGGCTCAAGAGCTTCTGAAGACCCGGCGACCCGGGCCGGGATCCCGGCCCGGGTCGCCGGTTTCGCGGAGTGGGACCGGCAGTGGCCGGTGGACCAGTGGCAACTAGGCTGTTCGCGTGACTTTCACGCTGCTTCCGGCCGTCGACGTGGCCGACGGCCAGGCCGTCCGACTCGTGCAGGGCGAAGCCGGCACCGAGACGCATTACGGCTCCCCGCTGGACGCCGCGCTCGCCTGGCAGCGCGACGGGGCCGAGTGGGTGCACCTGGTGGACCTCGACGCCGCTTTCGGGCGGGGCGGCAACCGCGAGCTGCTGGCCCGGGTCGTGGGCGAGCTGGACGTCAAGGTCGAGCTGTCCGGCGGCATCCGGGACGACGCGTCGCTGGCCGCCGCCCTGTCCACCGGGTGCGCGCGGGTCAACCTGGGCACCGCCGCGCTGGAGGACCCGGTGTGGTGCGCCAAGGCCATCGCCGAGCACGGCGACAAGATCGCCGTCGGCCTGGACGTGCGGATCACCGCCGAGGGCCACCGGGTCGCCGCGCGCGGCTGGACCAAGGACGGCGGCGACCTGTGGGAGGTGCTCGACCGGCTGGACCGCGACGGCTGCGCCCGCTACGTCGTCACCGACGTGAGCAAGGACGGCACGCTCACCGGCCCGAACGTCGAGCTGCTGCGCGAGGTGTGCGCGCGGACCGACGCGCCGGTGATCGCGTCCGGCGGCGTGTCCAGTGTGGACGACCTGGTGGCGCTGGCGGCGCTGTCCCGCGACGGCGTGGAGGGCGCGATCGTCGGCAAGGCCCTGTACGCGGGGGCGTTCACGCTGCCCGAGGCCCTCAACGCGGTGCGTTGACCGCCCGGTCGAACTCCGCGACGACGTAGGCCTCCGCCGCGGCTTTGGTGATCCCGGTCGTCGCCATCACCTTGGCCGCGGTGCAGTCCTCTTCGGACAACAGCCCGAGCAGGACGTGCTCGGTCCCCACGAACGTGTGACCCAGCCGCAACGCCTCGCGCACCGACAGCTCCAGCGCCTTCTTGCAGTCCGCGCTGAACGGCTGCGGGTCGGGGCGCTTCCGGCTGGTCCGGTCCAGCGCGTTCAGCGTGGCCAGCCGGGTCGTGCCCTCGGCGGCCTCCAGCCGGGCGATGGTCCGCGCGCCCAGCCCGCCGGACTCGTCCATCAGGCCCAGCAGCAGGTGCTCGGTGCCGATCCGCTCGCTGAACCGCGCGTGGTGGCGGGCCAGCACGACCACGCGGCGCGCCCGGTCGGTGTAGCGGTCGAAGTTCGGCTTGAGGTCCGGCGACTCCCGCGGCACGAACCGCTTCTGCGCGGCCTGCTTGGTGACGCCGATGCTCTCGCCGATCTCGGTCCAGCTCGCGCCCGCGCGCCGCGCCTCGTCCACGAAGTGCCCGATCAGGTGATCGCCCAGCTCGTCGAGCTGACCGCTCAGCTCGACCGCGGCGGCCAACCGGCCGAGGACGTCGGCGTGCTCCTGCGCGACGGAGACGATGAGGTCCGTCAATTGGACGGGTGCGGTGACCACCCGTCAACTCTAGGTTGACGCTGGACGCGGGGTCAACCTCAGGTTGACGGCACGATCTCGATGCCGACGGTCCCCTTCTTCCCGCGCCGCAGCTTGCTGCCGAGCACGGTGACCTTGCCCAGCACCCCGTACTTGCGCCCGATCAGGTGCCGGACGCGGTCGCTGCCGGACTCGTCCAGCAGCCGCGCCTTCGCCTTCACGGCCGCGCCGGTCGGGTTGCCCTTGAAGTCGCACGGCGCGACCTCGACGTCCCCGCTGCGCCGGATCCGCTTGACCTTGCCGGAGTCCGCCGGCGTCCACACGAGGATCGCGTCGCCCTCGCGCACCGCCCACAGGGGTGTGGGCACGGCCCTGCCGTCCTTGCGGAACGTCGTCAGCAGCACGTACTTCTCGTCGCCGAGGCTCATGCGGGCCAACCTAGTACCCGGGAACGGCAACGGCCCCGCTCCCACGAGGGGAGCGGGGCCGTTCGAGTTCGGGACTCGCTCAGATCGCCACGACGTTGGTCGCCTGCGGGCCCTTGGCGCCCTGGCCCACGTCGAAGGACACGCGCTGGTTCTCCTCCAGGCTGCGGTAGCCGCCGCCCTGGATCTCCGAGTAGTGGACGAACACGTCAGCGCCGCCGTCCTCGGGGGCGATGAAGCCGAAGCCCTTTTCGGAGTTGAACCACTTCACGGTGCCGTTGGCCATACTTTTTCTCTCCTCGTGCAAAGTGCCGGCGACGCCCTTGCGCCACCGAGGCCGCTTCAAGATGAGGAGATCCCGGGAAGATCCGGGGAAAACCACACGCTCGAACAACGTTTCGCGAGCGTGGAAGACACGGACACAAAACCTACGACCTCTTACAGTCAACCACATCCGGCGCGATCGCGCCTCCCCCAACCCCCGGATGTGACCCAGGACGCCGTCGCGCCGCAGACCGACACCGCCGGCAAACGCCCGGTGACCTGCCCGTAGGCTTTGTCCCATGTCAGTCGCGGTGCGCGTGATCCCCTGCCTGGACGTCGACCGGGGACGGGTGGTGAAGGGCGTGAACTTCACCAACCTCGTCGACGCGGGCGACCCGGTGGAGCTGGCCCGCGCCTACGACGCCGAGGGCGCCGACGAGCTGACCTTCCTCGACGTCACCGCCTCCTCCTCCGACCGCGAGACCACCTTCGACGTGGTCCGCCGCACCGCCGAGCAGGTGTTCATCCCGCTCACCGTCGGCGGCGGCGTGCGCACCACGGAGGACGTGGACAAGCTGCTGCGCGCCGGCGCGGACAAGGTCGGCGTCAACACCGCCGCCATCGCCCGGCCGGAGCTGCTCAAGGAGCTGTCCGAGCGGTTCGGGGCCCAGTGCATCGTGCTGTCGGTGGACGCCCGGCGCGTCCCGGAGGGCGAGCAGCCCACCCCGTCCGGGTTCGAGGTCACCACGCACGGCGGGCGCAAGGGCACGGGCATCGACGCCGTCGAGTGGGCCGCCCGCGGCCAGGAGCTGGGCGTCGGCGAGATCCTGCTCAACTCGATGGACGCCGACGGCACCAAGGCCGGCTTCGACCTGGAGCTGATCAAGCTCGTGCGCAAGGTCGTGGACGTCCCGCTGATCGCCAGCGGCGGCGCCGGCTCCGTCGACCACTTCCCGCCCGCCGTCGAGGCCGGCGCGGACGCGGTGCTCGCGGCCAGCGTCTTCCACTTCGGGACGCTGCGCATCGGCGAGGTCAAGAAGTCCCTGCGCGACGCCGGTGTGGAGGTGCGCTGACGTGCGCAACGGTCCGGTCGAGGTCTTCCTCGCGATGGTCGTCGGCGCGGCCGGCGGTGCGTTGTTCCTGCTCGAAGGCCTGATCCGCTGGCAGAGCAGCGGCGACGGCGCGTGGGTCAAGTTCCCGCTGATCATCCTGGTGCTGGAGCTGATCGCGGTGGCCGGGCTGATCGCCCGGTTCCGGCCCGCGCGGCTGACCGCCGCGTTCATCTACGGCCTGGTCGGCCTGGTGCACCTGCTGGCCACGTTGAACGAGGGTCCGCTGTGGGTGCGCGTCCTGTCCGGCGTGCTGTCGGCGGGCCACATCTTCGGCGTGGTGCTGCTGAACATGAAGCCCACCCGCGAGCACTTCGGAGCAGCCCGGTGACCAGCGCGCTCGACCCCACGATCGCCGCACGTCTCAAGCGCACCGCGGACGGTCTCGTGTGCGCGGTGGCGCAGCGCAAGGGCACCGGCGAGGTGCTGATGGTGGCGTGGATGGACGACGAGGCCCTGCACCGCACCCTCACGACCCGCCGGGCGACCTACTACTCGCGCAGCCGCCAACAGCTGTGGGTCAAGGGCGAGACGTCCGGCCACACGCAGTACGTGCACGAAGTGCGGCTGGACTGCGACGGCGACACCGTGCTGCTGGTCGTGGACCAGGTCGGAGGGGCGTGCCACACCGGCGACAAGACGTGCTTCGACGCCACGGTGCTGCTTGCGCCCGAGTCGGCCGGCTGAGCGCCGGTCAGCCGATGTCGCCGGTCAGGTAGCGCTGGAGGTTCGGCGCGACGGCCTTGACCATCGTCTCCACGTCGGTCGAGGCCAGCGGCTCGAACTTGACCACGTACCGGACCATGCCCATGCCGAAGATCTGGCTGGCGGCCAGCGTGGCGCGCAGCTCGGGCCGGTCCTCGGTGCCGATGCCCGCGACGACCTTCTTGAGCAGGGTGTGCACGAAGAAGTCCCGCAGCACGTCGGCGACCTGGTCGTGGGCGGTGACGCTGCGCATCAGCGCCGCGAACTGGCCGCCGCCGATGGGGTCCCACACGCCCAGGAACGTGCGGACGATCCGTTCGCCGATGTGCTCTCGGGGACCGTCCAGCAGGTGGTCCACCAGCGTGTTCGGGTCCACCGGGAGCTGCAGGACGGCCTTGGCGAACAGGCCCTCCTTGCCGCCGAACCAGTGGTTGACCATCGCCGCGTCCACACCCGCGCGCGCCGCGATGGACCGCACCGTCGCGCCCTCGTAGCCGCGCTGCATGAAGACCTCGCGGGCCGCCGCGAGCAGGGCGGCCTTGGTGTCCTCGCCGCCGGCGCGGCGGCCCCGGCGGCGGGGTTCGGCCTGTTGCGTGCCTTCGTTCACCTGTCCATCATGAGTGGCGCGCGCAAGTTTTTCAACGTGCGATGAATTTGTGCCGCCCGCAACGCCCGCAGGTGCACACGGCAGAATGGCGCGCATGGTGAGCGTCATCGGTGCCGGCGCGGGGCTGGGCGAGGTCAGCCCGACGCGCGAGGAGTTCCGCGAACTCGCCGCGCAGCGGAGGGTCATCCCCGTCGTGCGGCGGCTGCTCGCGGACGCGGAGACCCCCGTCGGCCTGTACCGCAAGCTCGCGGCGGACCGGCCCGGCACGTTCCTGTTCGAGTCCGCCGAGAACGGCCGCTCGTGGTCGCGCTGGTCGTTCGTCGGCGCGCGCTGCGCGGGCGCGCTCACCGCGACCGGCGGCGAGGCGTTCTGGACCGGCCAGCACCCCGTAGGCCTGCCCGAGGGCGGCTGCCCGCTGGAGGCGCTGCGCGAGACCATCGAGGTGCTGCGCACCGACCCGCTGCCCGGCCTGCCCCCGCTGACCGGCGGCATGGTCGGCTACATCGGCTACGACGCCGTGCGCCGCCTGGAGCGGCTGCCGTCGCTGGCCGAGGACGACCTCGGGGTCCCCGAGCTGGTCATGATGCTGGCCACCGACCTGGCCGCCCTGGACCACCACGAGGGCACGGTCACGCTCATCGCCAACGCGATCAACTGGGACGACAGCGCCGAGCGGGTGGACGCGGCCTACGACGACGCCGTGGCCCGCCTGGACCGCATGACGCTGGACCTGCAGAGCGCCGCGCCGCCCACCGTGGCCGTGTTCTCCCGGCCCAAGCCGGAGTTCGTGCGCCGCCGGTCCCCGCAGGAGCACTACGCCGTCGTGGAGAAGGCCAAGGAGGCCATCCGCGCGGGCGAGGCGTTCCAGGTCGTGCTGTCGCAGCGGTTCGAGATGCGCACCACCGCCGACCCGCTGGACATCTACCGCGTCCTGCGCACGTCCAACCCCAGCCCGTACATGTACCTGCTGCGGCTGGACGACTTCGACATCGTCGGGTGCAGCCCCGAGTCCCTGGTCACCGTGCGGGACGGCAAGGCGACCACGCACCCCATCGCGGGCACCCGCTGGCGGGGCGTGGACGTGGAGGAGGACGCCCTGCTGGAGAAGGACCTGCTGGCCGACCAGAAGGAGCGCGCCGAGCACCTCATGCTGGTGGACCTGGGCCGCAACGACCTGGGCCGGGTGTGCAAGCCGGGCTCGGTGACCGTGGTCGACTTCTTCAAGGTCGAGCGGTACAGCCACGTCATGCACATCGTGTCCACGGTCAGCGGCGAGCTGGCCGAGGGCAAGACGGCGTTCGACGCGGTGGCCGCGTGCTTCCCGGCCGGGACCCTGTCCGGCGCGCCCAAGCCGCGCGCGATGGAGCTGATCGAGGAGCTGGAGCCGACCCGGCGCGGCCTGTACGGCGGGGTCGTGGGCTACCTGGACTTCGCCGGCGACGCCGACACCGCCATCGCCATCCGCACCGCGCTGGTCCGCGACGGCGTGGCGTACGTGCAGGCCGGCGGCGGGATCGTGGCCGACTCCGACCCGGTGGCCGAGGACAACGAGTGCCTGAACAAGGCGGGCGCGGTGCTGTCGGCGATCGCCACGGCGGGGACCATGTCGCGGACGGTGGCCCCGGCGGTGGACTCGGCGCGTGTCTGACCGCGGCCGGCCCGACCGGCGTCCACTGTGGATCGTGGTCGCCCTGCTGGTGCTGGGCGCGGTGGCGCTGTGGGGCTCGTCGGCCATGACCTGGGGCTCGACCAGGCTGGAGCCGGAGGCCACCGGGGCCGAGGTGTCGCCCGCGCTGGTGCCCACCGCGCTGCTGAGCGCGGCGGCGGTCGCCGCGGTGGTGGCGCTGGGCGGCTGGGTGCGGCGGCTGGTGGGCGTCGTGCTGGTGCTCGCCGCCGTCGCGGTGGCGGTCACGGCCGTGACCCCCGGACCGCCCGTGACGGCGCTGCTGGTGGCGTTGGCCGGCACGGTGTGCGTGGCCGGCGCCGGGGTGGTGCTGCTGCTGCGCGGCGGGGCGATGCCGCGCCTGGGCGGCGGGTACCAGACGCCCGGCGCGGCCAGGAAGTCCGCCGACCCCGAGCGCGAGATGTGGAACGCCCTGGAACGCGGCGACGATCCCACGGAGCGGGACTGACCCCGAAGCTGCGCACGTAAGCGCACGTGGACCCGTGACAGCCCCGGTCATCAGCGCGAACCCGGCGACCCCGGTGGCGGGAAGCGGTTCGTGCCGGGGTTAGCATCCTTCTGGCGGGAAGGGGAGCATGACGTGCGGGAGCTTGCGAGCGCGAAGGACGGGTTGACCGCCGCCGGCGGCGGCAGGACGACGACGGACACGGGCGAGGTGCTCGGATGACCGTTCTTGAGTCGATCATCGAAGGCGTCCGCGAAGACCTCGCCGCGCGCGAGGCGGAACTGCCCTTCGACGTGCTGAGGGAGCGCGCGGCCAAGGTGCCGCCGGCGCTGGACGTGATGTCGATCCTGCGCTCGCCGGGCGTGGGCGTGATCGCCGAGGTCAAGCGGCGCAGCCCGTCCAAGGGCGCGCTGGCGGAGATCCCGGAGCCGGCGGAGCTGGCGGCGCAGTACGAGGCGGGCGGCGCGCGGGCGATCAGCGTGCTGACCGAGCAGCGGCGCTTCGGCGGGTCGCTGGCGGACTTCGACGCGGTGCGGGCCGCGGTGAACGTGCCGTTGCTGCGCAAGGACTTCATCGTCAGCCCGTACCAGGTGCACGAGGCGCGCCTGCACGGCGCGGACCTGGTGCTGCTGATCGTGGCCGCGCTGGAGCAGAACGCCCTGGTGTCGCTGCTGGACCGGGTCGAGTCGCTGGGCATGACGGCGCTGGTCGAGGTGCACACGGCCGAGGAGGCCGACCGGGCGCTGGAGGCGGGCGCGAGCGTGATCGGCGTCAACGCGCGCAACCTGCACACCCTGGAAGTGGACAAGGACGTGTTCGGGCGGATCGCGCCCGGGCTGCCGTTCGAGACGATCAAGATCGCCGAGTCGGGCGTCACCGGTCCGGGTGACCTGATGGCGTACGCGGGCGCCGGCGCGGACGCGGTGCTCGTCGGCGAGTCGCTGGTGACCAGCGGCGACCCCAAGGTCGCCGTGAACAAGCTGGTGACGGCGGGGTCGCACCCCGCGTGTCCCCGGCCGAGCAGGTAAATCGGAGGAGAGCGCATGTCGCCTGGGCAGTTGGCCCCCACCCCCCACGACCCCGACGAGCACGGCCACTGGGGACGATGGGGTGGCCGCTACATGCCCGAGGCGCTCATCGCGGCCGTGGACGAGCTGGCCGCCTTCTACGAGAAGGCCCGGGTGGACCCGGACTTCCTGGACGAGTTCGCCCGGCTGCTGCGCGACTACGCCGGGCGGCCGTCGCTGCTCACCGAGGCGAAGAAGTTCGCCGAGCACGCCGGCGGGGCGCGGGTCTTCCTCAAGCGGGAAGACCTGAACCACACCGGCTCGCACAAGATCAACAACGTGCTCGGCCAGGCGTTGCTGACCAAGCGCATGGGCAAGAAGCGCGTCATCGCCGAGACCGGCGCCGGGCAGCACGGCGTGGCCACGGCGACCGCGTGCGCCCTCATGGGCCTGGACTGCGTCATCTACATGGGTGAGGTGGACACCGAGCGGCAGGCGCTGAACGTGGCGCGCATGCGGCTGTTGGGTGCCGAGGTCATCCCCGTCAAGACGGGTTCGCGCACCCTGAAGGACGCGATCAACGAGGCGTTGCGCGACTGGGTCGCCAACGTGGACGACACGCACTACCTGCTGGGCACCGCGGCCGGGCCGCACCCGTTCCCGGTGCTGGTCCGCGACTTCCACCGGGTCATCGGCATCGAGGCGCGGGCGCAGGTGCTGGAGCAGGCCGGGCGGCTGCCGGACGTGGTGGCGGCGTGCGTGGGCGGCGGGTCCAACGCGATCGGCATCTTCCACGGGTTCATCGACGACCCGTCAGTGCGCCTGGTGGGCCTGGAGCCCGGCGGCGACGGCATCGACACCGACCGCCACGGGGCGACGCTGACCGTGGGCACGCCGGGGTCCCTGCACGGCGCGATGTCGTACGTGATGCAGGACGAGGACGGCCAGATCACCGAGGCGCACTCCATCTCGGCCGGTCTGGACTACCCGGGCGTCGGCCCGGAGCACGCGCACCTCAAGGACATCGGGCGGGCGGAGTACCGGCCGGTGACCGACGCGGAGGCGATGGAGGCGTTCGCGCTGCTGTCGCGCACGGAGGGCATCATCCCGGCCATCGAGTCGTCGCACGCGCTGGCCGGCGCGCTGGTGCTGGGCCGCGAACTCGGCCCGGACGGTCTGATCGTGGTGAACCTGTCCGGCCGCGGCGACAAGGACATGGACACCGCGATCAAGTGGTTCGGACTGGGGGCGCAGTCGTGAGCGGTCTTTCTTCGGTCTTCGCGACGTGCCGCGACGAGCGCCGGGCGGCGCTGATCGGCTACCTGCCGGCGGGGTTCCCGTCGGTGGAGGGGTCGAAGGACGTGCTGCGGACGATGGTCTCGTCGGGCTGCGACATCGTGGAGGTCGGCCTGCCGTACTCCGATCCGGTGATGGACGGCCCGACCATCCAGCGGGCGTCGGAGGAGGCCCTGCGGGGCGGGTTCCGGGTGCGGGACCTGTTCGGCGTGGTCGAGTCGGTGGCGTCGCTCGGTGGGCGCGCGGTCGTGATGACGTACTGGAACCCGGTGCTGCGCTACGGGGTGGACGCGTTCGCGCGCGACCTGGCGGCGGCCGGCGGGCTGGGCCTGATCACGCCGGACCTGGTGCCGGACGAGGCGTCGGAGTGGCTGGCCGCTTCCGAGGCGCACGGGTTGGACCGGATCTTCCTGGTCGCGCCGTCGTCCACGGAGGAGCGCATCGACCTGACCGCGCGGTCGTCCAGCGGCTTCCTGTACGCGACGTCGGTGATGGGCGTGACCGGTGCCCGTGACGTCGTGTCGTCGGCGGCTCCGGCGCTGGTCAAGCGGGTGCGGGAGCACACGTCCATGCCGGTGGCGGTGGGTCTCGGGGTTCGGTCGGGCGCCCAGGCGGCGGAGTTGGCTTCGTTCGCGGACGGGGTGATCGTCGGGTCGGCCTTCGTGTCGGCGGTGGCGGAGAACCGGGTCGCCGAGCTGACGGCGGAGCTGGCCGAGGGCGTCCGCCAGGTTCCCGCCCCGGCCTAGAACACACGTTCGAGTGAACTGACGGTTCCGGGGGTCGCGAGGCCCCCGGAATTGTCGGTGCTCGTCCGCATGCTGGCCCCATGAACAAGCCGACCGCGATCCCGACCACCACCCACCACGACTCCACCCACCACGACTCCACCCACCACGACTCCACCCACCACGACTCCACCCACCACGACCGCGCCCACCACGACCGCGCCCACCACGACCGCGCCCACCACGACCGCGCCCACCCGGTGGCCGACCACCCGGGCCCGTGGACCGCCGACCACCTCCTGACGGCCTTCCCGGAGGACCGCCTGCAACGGGTGGAGGTGGTCGAGGGCGCGCTCCTGGCCAGCCCGCGCGGCCTACCGCGCCACCAAGCGCTGGTGGTCGACACCTGCTTCGCGCTCTCGCAAGCCCGGCCGCCGGACCTCGACGTGATCCCGGGCGCGAACCTCCGGTTGGCGGACGACACCCTGCTCGTCCCCGACGTCGTCGTGTGCGCGCCGGGCGACGACGGGCTCACGGTCCCGGTCGCCGACCTGGTGCTGGTGGGCGAGGTGGTGTCGGCCGGCACCCGGTTCGTGGACACCACCTGGAAGCGGAGGCTCTACGCCGAGGCGGGCGTGCCGTACTACCTGCTCGTCGATCCGAAGGGACCCGCCGCGACGGTGTTCGAGCTGGACGCCGGCGAGTACGTCGAGGCGGCGCGCAGCGAGGCGGGCGTGCTCAAGCTCGAAAGACCCTTCCCGGTAACAATCGAGCTGTCCCCGTAGGACGGATCGGCCCACCCACTACGGTGGTGGCCGTGGTGACGACTTTCCTCGCGACGATCCCCAGTCCGGACCGGGGCGTGTGGCAGCTCGGGCCCATCCCGATCAGGGCGTACGCGCTGTGCATCATCCTCGGCATCATCGTGGCCATCTGGTGGGGTGAGCGCCGGTGGGTGGCCCGCGGCGGGCTGAAGGGCGAGGTCACCGACATCGCCGTGTTCGCCGTGCCGTTCGGGCTGGTCGGCGGGCGGCTCTACCACGTCGCGACGGACTGGCAGAAGTACTTCGGCGAGGGCAAGAACCCGTGGGAGGCCTTCGCGATCTGGAACGGCGGCCTGGGCATCTGGGGCGCCATCGCGCTGGGCGGTGTCGGCGCGTGGATCGCGTGCCGCCGCCGGGGCATCCCGCTGCCGGCGATGGCCGACGCGCTCGCGCCGGGCATCGTGACCGCGCAGGCCATCGGCCGGCTCGGCAACTACTTCAACCAGGAGCTCTACGGCGGTCCCACCACGCTGCCGTGGGGTCTGGAGATCTACGAGCGGGTCGATCCGGCGACCGGGTTCGAGGACGAGCTGGGCGGCGTGGCGCTGGACCACACGCCGCTGGAGATCGTGCACCCGACGTTCCTGTACGAGCTGCTGTGGAACCTCGGCGTGGCGCTGCTGATCGTGTGGGCGGACCGGAAGTTCCGGCTCGGCCACGGCCGGGTGTTCGCGCTGTACGTCGCGGGCTACACGGCGGGCCGGTTCTGGATCGAGATCATGCGGGTGGACCCGGCCACGCAGGTGTTCGGGCTGCGCATCAACGTCATCACGTCGGTCGTGGTGTTCCTCGGCGCGGTGGTCTACTTCGTGCTCGCCGCCAAGCGAGGTGACCGCGAGGTCATCGTCCGCAAGGAGCCGGCGGAAGAGGAGACCCCCGAGTCGCCCTACGCCACCACCGACGGCGACACCAAACCCCACGACACCGACACCGACGGCAACACCAAGCCGCACGCCGACGAGCCCGACACCGACGGCACCGACCAGACCGATGCCGACCGGGCCGACGCCGAGATGCCGGACTCCGGTGCCAAGGTGCCGGACTCCGGTGCCAAGGTGCCGGGCACCGGGACCAAGGTGCCGGACACCAAGCCGGGCGAGAAGTCGGCGGAGTGAGGCGGTAGGGCCGATGCGCATCCTCGTCGTCGAAGATGACGACCGGGTGGCTCGGGGCCTGATGACCGCCTTGAAGCACGCGGGTTACGAGGTCCACCGGGCGGCCACGGCCGCCGCCGCGCTGGCCGCGCCGCCCGCGGACGTGGTGCTGCTCGACCTGGGCCTGCCCGACCGCGACGGCCTGGAGGTGCTGCGCGAGCTGCGCCACCGGCCGGGCACGGCGGTCATCACGGTGACCGCGCGCGGCGAGGAGCGCGAGCGCGTGCTGGGCCTGCGCGCGGGCGCGGACGACTACGTGGTGAAGCCGTTCGGCACGGCCGAGCTGTTGGCGCGCATCGAAGCCGTACTGCGACGCACGCGCGCCGCCCGCGCGGCCGAGGACCAGGCCGTCCGGTTGGCGCTGGGCGCGGTCGTGCTGGACCCGGCCACGCGGGAGGCGACGATCGACGGCGTCCCGATCACGTTGACCCGCAAGGAGTTCGACCTGTTGGCGCTGCTCGTGCGGCGGGCGGGCGCGGTGGTCAGCCGGGACCTCATCGTGGACCAGGTGTGGCAGGCCCACTGGGAAGCGCCGTCCCGCACGCTGGACACGCACATCGCGGCGCTGCGCGGCAAGCTCGGCGACGCGCTGAGGATCGAGACGATCCGCGGTGTGGGCTACCGGGTGGCAGCCCACACCTGACGCGTCACCAGGAGTGGGCGACGTCCACGACGACCCGGTTGGACAGCGTGAACACCCGGAACGGCAGCCGCGCCCGCACCCCGAGCCCCACGGTGGTCTGCCCCTCGAACGACCCGGCCCACGCGACCTGCCGGAACGTGGTGTACCCGGTCACGTCCACCAGCTCGGACCGGTTCGGGTACACGTAGGTCGGGTTGCCGTTCTCGTCGTAGGCCGGCGAGTGCACGACGACCTGCAGCTTCGCCCCGCCGCGCAGCGGGACGACCTTCCCGGACCCCTCCTCGTACACCTCGTCGGTGTAGGTGACGTAGTACCCGTCGTTGGACCCGGCGAAGTCGAACACGAGCCGGTCGAAGCACTCCTGCCGCCCGCTCCGGACGTCGACCAACGCCCCGCGCGTGGTCGGCCAGACCGACTTGGCCCCCGACCCCCAGTCCACGGCACACGCCCCCGCCGCCCCGGCCGGCACGACGACCAACCCGAGCAGAGACACCACACCGGCCAACAACAACACGACACGACGAACCACGAGCTCCCCCTCTCGAACACACCCGGACGCTCCCCGCGCCCACCCCGATGGTGCCCGCCCACCCCACACCTCCGCAGCCACTTGCCCAAGCCGCCCCGCCGGCCCCGCCACTGGCCCCGCCGGCCGCCCGCTGACCTGCCGGCCCGCCCGCGCCGGGCCCCCCCCCCCCGGGGCCCCCCCCCCCCCCCCCGCCCCCCCCCCCCCCCCCCCCCCCCCCCCCCGCCCCCCCCCCCCCCCCCCCCCCCCCCGCCCCCCCCCCGGCGGGG
>NZ_JBEZBW010000092.1:0-32779 GCF_040647305.1 Saccharothrix sp. NPDC042600
GCGCTGCTGCCGCCCCGCCGCTGCCCGCGCTGCCCTGCCCGCCCGCGCTGCCCCGCCCGCCCGCGCTGCCCTCCCCGCGCCGCACCTCACCCACCGCCCCGCACCCACCGCCCCGCCAGCGGGTCAGCCGGTGCCGAAGTGGGAGCCGCGTTGGTCGTTGTTGTGGAAGTTCTGGATCACCTCGGCCCGCTGCCAGGTCGGCACGTGCGCGTCGCGGCCGGCCTGGATCACCGTCGATCCGCCGGAGGCCGTCGCGTTCTGGTGCACCGGCGGCGGGGTGGTGCGGGCCGCCGGTTCCGCGGGTGGGGTGTCGGCCGGCAGCGGGTCGGCGTCGGCCAGGTCGGCGGCGGTCGGGGGCGGGCCGGGTGCCGCGGGCAGGTCCAGGGCGTGGACGTCGCCGTTCGGGATCCACATCCAGCCGTGGCCGGTGAAGGTCTTCTCCGTCACGTCGACCCGGCGGAAGTCGGTCGCGCGCAGGGTCGTGTGGCCCGGCTGCACGAGCGTCGAATACACGATGTCGGACAGCACCACGACCAGGTCGGCGTCGGGGAATTCGTCCAGCGCGATGTGCGCCGCCTTGCTGTTCAACAAACGCGAAACAAGCACGGAATCCTTCCCCGGGAATCCGTTCGCGCCGTCCACGATCGCGCCGTGGTGGATCGCGAGGCGCAGTCGGGCGCGCGCCTCGGGCAGCCGCCAGCGGTTCACCGCGGCCAGTTCCGCGTTCAGCGCGCGGACGTACTGGTCGACGACCTTCAGCTCGTCCGCGTCGGCCGGCAGGACGGCCCACTCCTCGTCGCCCTTGGGCTGGCGCTGCCAGGACGACCGGTCGAGCCCGGCGGCGGCGCCGGCCCGGTCCAGGCTCCGGACCAGCAGGTCCTGGAGGTCGCGCTGCAACTGGTCGTCGGCCGCGCCGTAGCGCCGCAGGTCACAGCAGACCAGCAGGCTGCGCCGGAAAGAGGCATGACTCATGGGGCTCGGCCTTTCGACGTCGGTGCGGTTCCACGTGCTCGCGCAGAGCCACTGTGGACGAGCGCACCGCAGCCAATGCCGCATTTCTGCGGACTCGACCTCAGATGCCCGCGAATTTCCGCAAGTTCTCCAGGTCGGGCACCAGCACGTCGCGCCGCAGGTGGCTCACCACGACGCCCGCCTTCCGCAGGTCGCTGAACGCCTTCTCCGCCGTGCGGGGCTTCATCCCGGCGATGGAGGCCAACTCGACCTTGGTCAGCGGAATTCCCAGCGTCCACCCGTGGGCCTCTTCCCGGCCGTAGGTCTGCACCAATTCGGCCAGCACCCGGGCCACCCGTTCGGCGGCCGGGTGGGACAGGAAATCCCGACGGCGCTGGTTCGCCCAGCGCAACCGGTCGTTGATCATCCCGATCAATTCGACGAACACGTCGTTGCGGCGGTGCAGGAAGCTCATCAGCTCCCCGCTGGTGATCAGCTTCGCCACCACGTCACCGCACGTCACCACGGTGGCCGAGCGCGGCTTCTGGTCCAACGCCGCCATCTCCCCGACCAGGTCGCCCGCGACGCGGATGGCCAGCAGGGCGGTGTCGCCGGTCTCGTCGGTGGTCTGCACCTTCACCACGCCGTCGAGCAGCAGGAGGACATGAGTGTCCTTCGCGTCCTGCTCGATGACCTCCCGGTCGGCCGTGTACCGCACGACCGTGCCGATGTTCAGCAGCTCTTGTCGGGTGTTGTCGCGGAGGCGACCCAGCAGGCTGTTGCTGGGCCACCCGGGATCCGTTGTCATCGTGGTCGGCATGGGCAGCATGTGGATCCTGTTACTGTCGTGACCGGCGGGAACATTCGAATTCGCCTGCCGACCTCAAGTGGGCGGCAAGTGATGGTCTCCCCGAACGTGCTGCGGACAGTACACCCGAATGGGCGTAACTGACCCTGTCTGGTCAAGCGTTTTGCGTGCCGACCCCCTATTCAAGATCACGTGCTAATGCACGCGCAATACCGAATCGAATGGAATGTGGCTGCTCCCGTGCGGTGGGACACCGGTCACCGGGGAACAACGCGTCCGACTCGGGACCTTGGACCCCACGTGGGGCCCGAAGGACCCGTCGTCGTACCCGAACCACCCGAGGAGACGCAGGTGAGTGCGCTGTTCAGCCCGTTGACGCTTCGTTCGGTCACCCTCCCGAACCGGATCGCCGTCAGCCCGATGTGCCAGTACTCCGCTCGGGGCGGCCTGCCCGACGAGTGGCACCTGGTACACCTCGGCTCGCGTGCGGTCGGTGGCGCGGGTTTGGTGCTGACCGAGGCTACCGCTGTGTCGGGCGTCGGCCGGATCTCACCCGACGACACCGGGCTGTGGAGCGACGCGCACGCCGAGGCGTGGCGGCCGATCGCCGCGTTCGTCCGGGAGCGGGGGGCGGTACCGGGGGTGCAGCTCGGCCACGCCGGGCGCAAGGCCTCCACCTACCCGCCGTTCGACCCGCGCCACGGCGGCGTGCCGGACGCCGAGGGCGGTTGGACGCCGGTCGCGCCGAGCGCGGTCCCGTTCAGCGACTCCCACCGGGTGCCGCGCGAGTTGACGGTGCCCGAGATCGCCGGGGTGGTCGAGGACTTCGCGGCGGCGGCGCGCCGGGCGGTCGCGGCCGGGTTCGAGGTCGTGGAGGTGCACGCCGCGCACGGCTACCTGCTGCACCAGTTCCTGTCGCCGCTGAGCAACCACCGCACCGACGGGTACGGGGGCAGCCTGGCGAACCGCACGCGCCTGGCCCGCGAGGTCGTCGCGGCGGTGCGCGCGGCGGTCGGCGACGACGTCCCGGTGCTCGTCCGCATCTCCGCCACCGACTGGGTCGACGGCGGCTGGGCGGTCGAGGACGGCGTCGTGCTGGCCCGCGACCTCGCCGCGGCGGGGGCGGACCTCGTCGACGTGTCGAGCGGCGGCAGCGTGCCCCGCGCGGACATCCCGCTGGGGCCCGGTTACCAGGTGCCGTTCGCCGAGGCGGTCCGGAGCAAGGCCGGGGTGCCCGTCGGGACCGTCGGCATGATCACCGAGGCCCGGCAGGCGGAAGCCGTGCTCACCGACGGGGCGGCCGACCTGGTGCTGCTCGGGCGGGAGCTGCTGCGCGACCCCTACTGGCCGCTGCGCGCGGCCGGTGAGCTCGGGGTGCGGGTGACTCCGCCGAAGCAGTACGCCAGGGCGTTCTAGGGCCGCATCAAGGATCGGGCTGCCGGCGGTTGCCGGCAGCCCAACCCTCGAAGCGGTGTGGATGCGTCAGCGACGGTAGTCGTCGTACTCGTCGTCCGACGGGTCGTCGAAAGGCTCATCGCTCCGACGGTGCCCGTTGTCGGCATTGCTGCCGCCGGAAAGCTCGCGTTGCAAGGCCTCGAAGTCGGTGTTGTGAGAGCTGTACTTGAGCTCCCGCGCCACCTTCGTCTGCTTGGCCTTCGCTCGGCCGCGCCCCATGGCTCGACCCCCTCGCACAGGGACGGGGGCGGCCGGGGGAACGGCGGCCCCACTCGTCTCGACAACTAGTTCCTGGTAACTACCGTACCGTGTCGAAGGGGTTCCTCGCGACGCGGTAGGCGTGAGACGTGCCGCCAATCTTCCCCGTGGGAGGATGCGCGGGTGCCTCGACCGTTCGTCGCCTACCTCAGGGTGTACGAACCGCTGTCGGCTCTTGACGCACCGTTGGCCGACCAGGTGCGAAAAGCCCTGGAAGCGGGGCCGTTGAGCCGGGCGGACGCGGGACCCCGCGAACGCGAGCTGTGGCTCCGGTCACAACTGGCCCGACCGCCCCGGTTGCTCCCCGGAGAACGGTCCGACGGGAGCGTCGCCCCCGACGCGCCCTTCGACGTGATGACCCTCAGCCCCGCCGAGGTCCCCGGCGAGGTCGGCCCGGGTCCCCTGGTGTGCCCCCTGGACCTCCGGGCGCGGTCGGCGGCGGCCCTGGTGGGCTTCCTGGCCACGTCCACGCCGGTCCTGCGGGAGTCGGCGCTGTCCGTCCCGCCGGAGGCGATCCGGTCGCGGGCCTCGGCGGTGATGGCCGAGCTGACCCGGGGCGCGGTCCACGTGATCTCCACGACCTGGACCGTCCCGCTGCCGTGGTTCACCCTCGTGGACCCCGACGCCCGCCGGATCGTGCTGGCGCCCCGGGACGACCCGGAGCGGCAGGTCTCGTGGCGGGCCGCCATGCCCGACGCCCGCCGCCGGGTGGCCAGGGCGCACAAGGTCGTGTCCCGCTCCCTGGGCGACGAGGGCCCGGCGAAGGTCCTGTCGGACACGGCCCGCTGGCTCGACCACTTCGCGGCGGACGCGGCGGTGGAGCTGGACTACGGCGGCCTGGTGCAGCTCATGGACGACAAGGAGCTGCTCGAAGACACGTCGGCGCAGGACGTGAACGCGATCGTGGACGCCCTGGAGACCGGGGACGCCGAAGAGGTGGCCCTCCGCTACGAGCAGCTCCGCGACTTCTGGGGCGAACTGGCCCGCCGCGAACGCCACGGCTGACTCCCGTCGCGACACCACGGCTGACTCCCGCCGCGACACCACGGGCCGTCGCCCGCCGCGACACCACGGCTAGCGCCCGGCGCGCGTCGGCATCCTGGTGAGCAGGAACCGGGCCGCGCCGGCCGCTGTGGCCGCCACCAGCAGGGCGACCGGCCAGCCGAGGGTCGCGGCCGCCCACCCCGCGACCGCCGGCGTGAGCGTGGCGCTGAGGTAGTTCGCGGTGTTCTGCATGCCCAGGGCCGTGCCGCTGTTGCCCTCCGGGGCCATCTCGGCCGCCGCCGTCACGGCCAGGCCGTTCCAGCACAGCGCCAGCGCCGCCGTGGGCACGAGGACCACCACCAGGACCGCGACCGGGGCCCGGTCCAGCGCCGCGCACAGCGCGAACCCGACGGCGACCAGCACGCTGACGACCTTCAACGGCCCCACCCGGCTGCGCACCCGGTCCGACCACACCCCGACCGCGAGCCGGCCGAACCCGCCCGCCACCTGGGCCGCGGCGAACAGCCCCGCCGCCAGGCCGACCGCCAGCCCGCGGTGGTCGTGCAGCAGTTCGACCATCAGCGCGGCGGCGGTGAACTGCGGCACCACCAGCAGCCCGCTGGCCGCGCTCAGCCGCAGCAACGCCCGGTCGGCGAGGACCACGCCGTGCCCGGTCGAGGCCCGCACCGCCCCGGGCGGCTCCCGGACCAGCACGGCGACCAGCACCGCCACGAACCCGGTGAACCCCGCCAGCGCCAGGAACGCCGCAGGGACCCCGGCTCGACCGGCCACCACCGGCAACACGGCCGCGGTCAGCGCCGCACCCAGGGGCGTGGCGGTCTGCCGGATGCCCATCGCCAACCCGCGCGACCCCGCCGGGAACCACGTCATGACCGCCCGGCCGCTCGCCGCGTTCACGCTGGCCCCGAACAGCCCGACGCCGACCAGCGCCAACCCGGCCACCACGGGACCGCCCAGCGCCGCCAGCCCCAGGCACCCGGCCGCGCCCACGCCGCCGATGGTCATCACGACGCGCTCGCCCCGGCGGTCCGCGGCCGCGCCCCACGCGACCAGCGTCAGCATCGTGCCCAGGTTGACCGCGCCCAGCAGCAGCCCGACCTCGGGCAGCGTCAGGCCGAAGTGCGCGCGCAGGGCCGGGCTGATCGACGGCAGCCCGAGGAACACCGCCGCGTTCGTGCCCTGCGCCAGCGCGCCGACAGCCAGAACCACCCAGCGGTACCCCATACCGGCACGCTAGGCGGTGGCGCCCATCATCCGGGAGTGTGCTCCCAGATCGCGGGATCAGTCCTTGGTGCGGCCCGGGTTCGTCGGCCAGCCCCGCTCGGCGGCGAGGAGCTCGTCCACCGAGGCGCTGCCGCTCTGGTAGCGGCCGGCGATCTCGGCGTTCAGGCGGTCCACCACGACCTGGACCTCCCGCCGCCGCGTGGAGACCGACGCCTCCTCGTTGACGAACGTCCGCAGCGCCAGGTCCAGCTTGTCGTCCGAGAGCGCCGACACGTCCGAGAGGTCCACGTCCGAGACCAGCGCCTCGACGTGCCGCCGGTGCGCCTCGGCCCGGGACGGCTCCTGGGTCTGGTAGCGGCCCAGGCCGGTCGCGGGACCGACCGCGTTCGACGCGAGGATCGTCGCGAGCTGGTCGACCACCGCCGACCCGCCCGACGTCCGCCGCGCCTGCTCGGCCCGCACGATGTCGATCCGCGCGTGCAGCAGCCGCCGCAGGTACGACAGGTCGGTCTCCTCCTGAGCCGCCTCGTCACGCAGGGCGCGCACGTCGGCGAGCGGGAGCCGCTCGATCCCCTCGGTGTAGCCGGGGGCGAGCACCCGGTCGATCCGCCGGCGCCCGCCAGGACGCACCTCGATCACGTACTCATCCTGAGGTAGTTCCTGCCCACCCGCCAACACAAACCTGCTTCCAAAGTTGTCTCAAACCTGTACCGGACTGCGCACGCCGAGTAGTTCCCGGGCTTCGGCGGGTGACAGCGGGGGCCGCTGCGCGATCTTCGCCAGCCCCGCCGCACGGGCCACGAGCTGCGCGTTGTCCCGCACCGGCTGCCCTTTGGCGTAGGAGATGGTGTCCTCCATGCCTACGCGCAGGTGACCGCCGGCGCTCAACGCCGCCAGCATCACCGGCAACGACGTGCGCCCGATCCCGGTGGCCGAGAAGGACGCGCCCTCGGGCAGCAGCCGCAGCGCCGCGACCATCGTCTCCACGTCACCGGGCATACCGCCCGGCACGCCCATGACGAGGTCCACGTGCACCTTGCCGCCCGCGGGCAGGCCGTGCTTGTCCAGCAGCCGGTTGAGGGACGCGAGCTGGCCGAGGTCGAAGATCTCGTACTCCGGCACGATCCCGCGCTCCTGCATGGTCTTGTGCAGCGCGACGACGAACTCCCACCGGTTCAGGAAGACGTCCTCGCCGAAGTTCACCGTCCCCATCGTGCAGGACGCCGAGTCGGGCAGGGCGTCCAGCACCCGCAGCCGGTCCGCCTCGGGATCGGTCACCGCGCCGCCCGTGGACAGCTGGACGATCAACGAGGTCCGCTCGCGCAGGGCGGCCACGGTGTCCTTGAGCAGCCCGAGGTCGAGCGTGGGCCGCGTGTCCGCGCCCCGGATGTGGACGTGCACCATCGCCGCGCCGACCTGCTCGCAGGCCTCGGCGGTGGCGACGAGCTCGTCCAGGGTGACGGGCAGCTGGGGGACGTCGGCCTTCGCGTGCTCGGCCCCGGTGGGGGCGACGGTGAGCAGCGTGCCGTGTGAACCGGGTCGCGACATGCCCTGAACAGTATTGGATGGCGCGACCGGCGTCGCGGGGCTCGGCCGGCGGCTTCCCGGGACGGCCTACCGCCCCAGGTTCCGGGCGGCTTCCCGGCCGAGGCCGGGGGTGTCCGGCGGGACCGAGTCGGGGTCCACGTTCGCCTGGACGACCCGGTCCTCCGTGCCGACCAGCAGCTCCGTCTCCACCGGCACGGACCGCTTGACCAGCGCCAACGCGATCGGCCCCAGCTCGTGGTGCAGCGCGACGGACCCGACGCGGCCCACCACCCGGTCCCCGACGACCACCGGGTCCCCGGTCTCCGGCTGGACCTCGCGCGACCCGTCCAGGTGCAGCAGCAGCATCCGCCGGGGCGGCCGGCCCACGTTGTGCACCTTCGAGACCGTCTCCTGGCCCCGGTAGCAGCCCTTGTCCAGGTGGACCGCCGCGCCGATCCAGTTCACCTCGTGCGGGATGGTCTTCTCGTCGGTGTCCACGCCCAGCCGGGGTCGCAGGGATTCCACCCGCAGCGCCTCGAACGCCCAGCTCCCGCCGGGTCGCGCGCCGGCGTCGGTCAGCCGCTGCCACCAGTCCACGAGCGAGTCGCGCGGCACCACCAGGTCCACGGCGTCCTGCCCGGGCCACGGCATCCGCCGCGCGAACCCGCCGCCGTCGAGCGCCGCGACGCCCAGCTTCGCCGGCAGCGGCAGCCCCAGCTTGTCGAACAGCCCGGTGATCTCGGGCCCGACCACGGTCAGGACTGCCAGCTCCGCCGTCGCGTCCCGGGGCTCGACCTTGGACCAGAAGACCATCTTGGTCAGGTAGGACAGCAGCGGACCGGCGGTGGCCGCCTCGGTGTCCAGGTAGACCGCGCCGCCGACGTTCGCGGCCACGGCGTGGTGCTCGACCCGGCCCTGGACGTCCAGGACCAGCATCTCCGTCGCGCGGTCCTCGCCCAGCCCCTCGAAGTGCTGGCTGGTCAGCGAGTGCAGCCACGTGAGCCGGTCCGCACCGGGGACCGCGAGCACGGCCCGGTGCGACCGGTCGAACACGGCCACCGACCGCGCCGCCGACCGCTGTTCGGCGAACGGGTCGCCGAAGTGCCACGGCACGCCCGGGTCGGCGGACCCCTCGAACGGGGCGACGGCGCCGGGTGCGGTCAGCAGCGGTGAGTTCACTGGTCGTTCTCCTTGAGGCAGTCACGGCAGGTGCCCGACAGCGCGAGGTGGCTCGCATCCAGTTCGAACCCGAACCGCTCCCGCAGTGTTCCGGCCGCCGCGTCGAGGAGGTCACACGGGGCCTCGTCCACCCGGCCGCACTTGTGGCAGACGAGGTGCACGTGCTCGTGCTCGTCCACCGAGTACGTGGGCGCCCCGTGGCCGAGGTGGGTGTGCCGGACCATGCCGAGCCGGTCGAGCAGGTCCAGCGTCCGGTAGACCGTCGTGATGTTGACCGTGGGCGCGGTGGCCTGCACGCGCTGGCAGATCTGCTCCGGCGTGGCGTGGCCGAGGTCGCGCACGGCGTCCAGCACGAGCTGCCGCTGGGGCGTCATCCGCATCCCGCGGTCGTGCAGTGTCTTGCGCAGGGCTTTCGGGCCGCTCGCGGTGTCCACGAACCCGATGGTAGAGCGTGAGTAGTCTCACGGTATGCGCGTGCTCGCCCTCCTCGACGGAACCCAGGCCGACCCCGACTCACCGCTGATCCGCGTAGACGACCTCGGACTCATGCGCGGCGACGGCGTCTTCGAGACGATCCTCGTCGTCGACGGCAAGCCGCGGGAACTGGGCCCGCACCTGGACCGCCTGGCCCGTTCGGCGGCCCTGCTGGACCTCCCCGACCCCGACCGCGCGGGTTTCGAGCGCGCGGTGGACGTGGTGCTGGCCAACTGGTCCGGTGGTCGTGAGATCGCCTTGAAGCTGGTCATGACCCGTGGCGTCGAGGGTGGTGACGGCACCCCGACGGCGTTCGCGCTGGGCATGGACATCGGGGCGAAGGTCCACGCGCAGCGCGCGGAGGGCCTGGCGGCGGTGACCCTGGACCGCGGCATCGAGCCGGGCTTGATGGAACGCGCGCCGTGGCTGTTGCTGAGCGCCAAGTCGCTGTCGTACGCGGTGAACATGGCGGCCCTGCGGGAAGCCGAACGCCGGGGCGCGTCGGAGGTCGTGTTCACGACGTCGTCGGGTTCGGTGCTGGAGGGCCCGACGTCCACGGTGGTCGTGGCCCGCGGCCGAACCCTGACCACGCCGCCGCACAGCCTGGGCCTGCTGCCGGGGACGACACAGGCCGCGCTGTTCCGGGCCGCCGCCCGGGCGGGGTGGACGGTGGAGGTCGAGCCGGTGGCGGTGGACGAGCTGTACGGCGCGGACGCGGTGGTGCTGGCGTCGAGCGTGCGGAAGCTGACCCGGGTGCACACGCTGGACGGGAAGGCGCTGCCGGACTCGGCCGGGGTTCACGCCGAGCTGGTGGAGCTGTACGAGTCCGAGTACTGAGGCCTGCGGCTGGGGGCGGGACTCGGATCGTGGGGCGGCGCTCGTAGGTCGGGCTCGCGCTCACGGCGCGGCTCATGGGCCGGGCTCGGCAGGCAGGGCTCAGCAGGTCCCGGGCTGTGTCACTTGGGCGTTCCGCCCGACGCGAGACAACCCCCGCCCCAACCCGACCCAGCCGCACAAACCGCACCACAAGGCCCGCCCGTCGTGAGGGGCAGCCGTCGCGGAGCCACCGCGGTCAGGTCGGCCGGCGTGGTCAGGTCGGCCGCTGCAGTCGGGTCGGCCGGCGTGGTGCCGGCCCTGCCTGTGACGGCCGGCGTGGTACCGGCCCTGCCTGCGGTGGCCGGCGTGGTGTCGCTCCGAGGGCCTCCTCCGCCCCCGGAGCGACCGCACCGCAGTGCGCGACCTACCGGAGACCCGCGTCCACCGCGCCCATCAGGGTCCCGGTGTCACCCGACATCTCCCAGATCATCGCGCCCAGCAACCCGCGCGACTTCATCCACGCCGTCTTCTTCTGGATCGACCAGACGTCGTCGAACGTCCACCACTGCCCACCGTTCCCGGTGAAGCAGGACGTCGCCACCGCCGCCTCGTCGTGGTACACCGTGCAGCCCGGCACGCTCGCGATCAGGTTCGAGTACCCGCGCGTCCCGGCCTCCTCCTGGAACTGCCCCGGCGCCGCGCCCGTCGCGGACTGCCACTCGCCCTTCTTCCCGCCGTCCTGGACGCCCTGCCAGCCGCGGCCGTAGAACGCGAGTCCCACGGTGATCTTGCGCGGGTGCACGCCCGCCTCCAGGTACGCGTTGACCGTGTCCTCGACGCTGAAGTGGAACGGGTACGGGTCGTCCGCGTCCGGGTACAGGTTGCCCTGGTGGCCGGTGCGGTTGGGTTCCCACGAGTTGTCGCTGCCCGAGCCGTGGAAGTCGTAGCCCTGGACGTTGAAGATGTCCATCGACTGCGCGACCCGGCCCAGCTCCCAGCCCGCCTCGATCTTGCCGCGGTCGGCCGGGGTGAACGCGGTCAGCTGGTAGCGCCTGCCGGTGGTCTGGCTCAGCTCGTCCATCTGCCGCCGGAACTCCTCGATCAGCAGCGTGTTGTTGCGCTTGTCGTCCGGGCTGATGTGGTTGCCGGCGTGGCCCTCCGCGCCCGGCCACTCCCAGTCGAGGTCGATGCCGTCGAAGATGCCCGCCGCCGTGCCCGGCCCGCCCGCCGCGTTGTACGTCGGCAGGTTGCCCTTGATGTAGATGTCCAGGCAGGACGACACGAACTTCTTGCGCGCCGCGTCCGTCTTGGCCACGTCCGAGAAGTACTTCGAGTACGTCCACCCGCCCAGCGAGATGAGGATCTTCAGGTGCGGGTGCTTGGCCTTGAGCTTCTTGAGCTGGTTGAAGTTGCCGCGCAACGGCTCCCAGCCGGTGTCGCCGACGCCGTCCACGGACTGCGCCGCGCTGAACGGCCGGCTGTAGTCGGCTTCCGCGTCACCCGCGCCGTCGCCCTGGTTCGGGTCCTGCGGGTTGGGCGAGGTGCCCTTGGTGACGCCCTGCAGGCACGTCAGGTTGACCGGGTCGATGTTGCCGAACGCGTAGTTGATGTGGGTCAGCTTCGCGGCGGCCCCGTTGGTGTCGAGGTTCTTCACGAAGAACTGCCGGCCGTAGATGCCCCACTGGACGAAGTAGCCGACCTTCGCGTACCCGCCGACGATGTCCGAAGTGGTCACCTTCAGCGTGTTGCTGGGCCCCGAGATGTTGTCGTAGAGGTCGCGCGCCCGGACCGAGAACGCGTACTCCGTGGACGGTGCCAGCCCGTCGACCTTGGCCGTGGTGCCGGTGACCGTGGTCTTGACGGTGGTGCCGACGTAGACGTCGTAGCTCGCGACGCCCTTGTTGTCGGTGGCGGCGTCCCACGCCAGCGTCACGCTGCCGGCGTCCTTGGCCGTGCTGCGCAGGTTGCCGGGCGCGGTCGGCGGCGTGGTGTCGTCGGCCGGGTTGTTGGTGGTGACGGCGACCTGGTTGCTGGCGCCGGACAGCGTGCCCTTGGTGTCCTTGGCCTTCACCGTGAACGTGTAGGCGGTGTTCGGGGTGAGGCCGGTGACGGTCGCGGTGGTGCCGGTGACCGTGGTGGCCAGCGCCGTGCCGTTGTAGACCTCGTAGCCCGCGATCGGCAGGGAGCCGGGGCTGGAGGCGTTCCACGTCAGGGACACGGTCTTCGTGGTCTTCACCGGGGACGCGAGGTTCGTCGGGGCCGTCGGCGGGACGTCCGGCGAGCCGTCGCAGTTCGCGTTGTTGATCCGGCAGGTGACCGGTTCGACGGCGCGGCTCAACGTGAACGTCGGGCTGTAGGGCTCGGTGGACCGGCGCGCGCCGACGGACTTGTTGTAGTGCACCGGGGTCAGCGTGACGGCGGTGCCGTTCTGGCTGATGGTGCCGTGCTGCGCGCCGCTCGCGGTGACGCCGCTCGGGAGGGTGAACGTGATCGCCCAGTCGGTGAGCGTGGCGTCGGAGTTGTTGTTCACGACGAACTTGCCGGTGCTGCCGCTGAGGCTGAAGTCCGCGGTGACCGGGGCCGGCGGCGGGGGCGGGTCGCCGCTGCCGTCGCAGTTGTAGCCGTTGATCGTGCAGGTGGTCGGGTCGACGGCCGCGCTGAGCGTGAAGCTCGGGCTGAACGGCTCCGTGTTGCGGCCCGCCTGGATGGTGTTGATGTAGTAGGCGGGCGTCAGGGTCACCCGCGTGCCGTTCTGGGTGGTCGTCGCGTTCTGCACGCCGCTGACCGTGACGCCGGCCGGCAGGTCGAACTTGATCGACCAGCCGGAGATGGCGGCCGTGGTGGCGTTGGCGACCACGAACTTGCCCGTGGTGCCCGTTCTGCTGAACGTGGCGGTGAGGCCGGAGGCGGCGGACGCCGCGCCGGGGACGGCTAGGGCTGCGGTGGCGAGTGCCACCAGCGCGATGGCTAGTCGGCGCATGGGTGTGCCTCTCGATTGACAGGGAATCGTTCGAGAACCACGGCGGCCACGTCCGAACGTAGGTCGTGCGACCACGAATGACAATGGGTCTAGACCAATTGCGTCCGTTCAGCCCTGTGGGCGGAAGCGGACCGCGGTCCCCGGGCGGGCCTGGCCCAGGAGGGGGAGCGCATCCCGGGGGACGACCCCGACGACCGGGTAGCCGCCGGTGGTCGGGTGGTCGGCCAGGAAGATCACCGGCAGCCCGTCCTTGGGCACCTGGACCGAGCCCGTGACCAGGCCTTCGCTGGGCAGTTCGCCGGTCCTGGCGCTGCGCAGGGCGGTGCCGTCGAGGCGGACGCCGACCCGGTTGCCGCGGTCGGAGACGGTCCAGCGGCCCTGGCGGAGGCGGGTGGCGGCGTCGTCGAACCAGTCGTCGCGGGGGCCGAGGAGGAGCGGCAGGTCGAGCACGTCGGGGACGTGGACGGGGAGGAGGACGTCCACGCCGGTCGGGATGCCGGTGGGGGTGCCCAGGGGGAGGACGTCGTGCGGTCGGAGCGGGGCGGGGCCGATGCCGGAGAGCACGTCGGTGGCCCGGCTGCCGAGTTCGGGGTCCCGCGCGACGCCGCCGGAGACGGCGACGTACGTGCGCAGGCCGGTGGCGGGGGTGCCGAGGACGAGTTCGTCGCCGGGGCGGAGGTGGATCGGGGAGTCGCGGTGGACGCCGTTGACCAGGGTGGGCGTGCTGGGACCGGTGACGGCGACCGTGCAGGCGGCGTCGGCGCGCAGGTGGAGGCCGCCGAGGAGGACTTCGAGGCCGGCGGCGTGGTCGGGGTTGCCGACGAGGCGGTTGGCGAGGCGGAGGGAGGGCTGGTCGAGCGCGCCGGACGGGGGGACGCCGAGGTGCGCGTACCCGGGCCGGCCGAGGTCTTGGACCAGCGCCTGGGGCCCGGTGCGCAGGACGGTCAGCGTACGAACGACCCGCTCCCGCGACTCACTGCTCCGGCTGCCCACCGGCTCTCCGCTTCGGTCGCGCTCCGGCTCTCCGCTTCGGTCGCGCTCCGGCGAGACTTCGCTCCCCTGACCGGTTCGCCGGGCCGTCGGGGTGCGCGCCGTCGTGGCGTTCGTCGTGGCGTTCGTCGGGTTGGTCGCGGGGCTGGTGGTCATGCGGTGGCCTCGAAGCGGACCCGGTCACCGGGCTGGAGGAGGGCCGCGGGGTCGCGGCGCGGGTCGAAGAGGGGGGCTTCGGTGCGGCCGATCAGGCGCCAGCCGCCGGGAGTGGCCCGCGGGTAGGCGGCGGTGTACTCACCCGCCACCCCGACCGACCCCGCCGGCACCTTGGTGCGGGGCGAGTCGAGCCGGGGCTGCCGCAGCGCCTCCGGCAGTCCCACGAGGTAGGCGAACCCCGGCGCGAACCCGCAGAACGCCACCGAGTAGGTCGCGGACGTGTGCAACCGGACCACCTCGTCAGCGTCGATCCCGGCGGTCTCGGCGACCAGGTCGAGATCGGGCCCGTCGTATGTCACCGGAATCGAGACCTCACGCGCCTCGACCTCGACACGGTGTTCCAGGTCCACGGTCTCCAGCACGCGCCGCACCGAGGGCAGCCCGCCGGGCCGGGTGCTGATCAGGACCGTGCGCGCGGCGGGCACCAGTTCGACCACGTCGGGCAGGTCGGCGGCCCGGACGGCGGCGCGCACCGCCTCCACCTCGCCGAGGGAGTCCACCTCGACCAGCACCGCGTCGGTGCCGCAACGCCGCAGCCGCATGAACACAGGGTACGGCCTACAAGAGGATTGTTGAACAATCCAATCGGAGAACGGTTCGACAATACGACCGAACGGGCGAACCACGCGCCGGTCCGCCCCGGCTCAGCCGGCCAAGCAGGCCGTCCGACGTCACCCGCTGCGGTCCGACCGCCCGGGTCGTCAGCCGACGACGCGCTTGAGGTGGGCCGAGGTGTGCGGCTGGAGGGGCTGGCCGACCATCGCGCGTTCCTCGACGTAGGCCAGGTCGCCGTTGTTGACGATGCCGTACAGCCGCTGCGCGCCGGTGACCTCCTTGGCGGTGGCCGTGCGGATGACCGCGTCGGTGCCCAGTTCCCACGACGTCTGGGTGCGCGGCTTGCCGTAGTACAGCTCCACGATCCCGGTGTTGTGGGTGAGCAGGACCTCGATCGTGTCGTCGGCCTGCGGGCGCCAGAAGCCGGTCTCGCGGGCGGCGGGGCGGATGACGCGGCCGTCGGCGTCCAGGAGCCAGGAGCGGGCTTCGTAGTGGAGGAACGGGCGGCCGTCGTGCGCGAACGTGATCTGCTGGCCGAAGCGGTAGGGGCCGTCGATCGTCGGGTAGACGACCTCGCCCTCGCCGCGCCACACGCCGACCAGGGGCAGCAGCGCCAGGCAGGCGTCGTGCAGGGAGGGGCCTTCGCGCAGGTTCGCGGTGTCCGCCGGGATCGGCAGGTCGTCGAACTGCGGGAGGTTGCGCGTGCGGGTCACCTCGGCACGCGCGGCAGCCGCCTGGACCGCCGCGTCACCGCTGCCCGGGACGGGTGCGTTCTCGGTCATCAGCGCTGGTCGGAGTACAGCCGGTAGACGACGTACCCGGCGAACCACACGACGAGCAACGACACGAAGACCAACAGGCCTGTGAAGAAGTGTTCCACCCGCCGAGTTTATCGCCCAGCCGCCAACCCACACCGACCACGGTGGTCAACGCCACGAGCCAAGCCCCCCACCCGACGCCGACGCCGCCGAACTCCACCCGACCACCCTCCCGCCGCCCCAGATCGCGCTCACCCCCCTCACCGCGGCCCGCGCCGCCCGCCGCCCGCGCCCTCACCAGCCGCGCTCGCCACGCGCTGAACCCCAAGCCGCTGCCGCCGCCGGGGCCGCACGCACCGGACTGTCGTACCCCGGTGGGACAATGGATCCGGGGGCGGCAGCCACACCGCGAACCCGAGGCTGCAGCCCACACCGCGGACAGCCCGCCGTCGTGGCCCGGGCGGCGAGCCGGGTTCCCTCCGGCCGGGCGGCCTGCGGGGTGCGAGACCGGGTCCGGAACCGTCGCCGGGCAAAGCGAAGGCCCCGGTGGCGGGTGCCACCGGGGCCTTGCGGGGGTAGCGCCGGAGCCCGTCCGTGCGCTCCCGAGAACTCAGGCCACCGCGACCTCGACCGGGTGGACGCCCGGCCCCTCCGCCGACACCGACGCCTGGCCGTTGCCCGACCGGTGCAGGGCGCGGATGGTCCACGTGCCCGGGGCCGCGTAGAAGCGGAAGTCGCCCTGCGGCGAGGACACCACCTCGGCCGTGAACTCGCCGGACGCGTCCAGCAGGCGCACGAACGCGCCGCCCACCGGGCCCGACGAGTCGCTGACCTTGCCGGTCAGCACGACCTCGCCCGAACCGACCTCGACCTCGACACCCTGCACGGGCGCGCCGCAACCGTCGCTCATACCTCAGGCCTCCTTGCCACTGCCGAGCTCGACCGGCACGCCGACCAGCGAGCCGTACTCGGTCCACGAACCGTCGTAGTTCTTCACGTCCTGGTGGCCCAGCAGCTCGTGCAGCGCGAACCAGGTGTGCGACGAGCGCTCGCCGATGCGGCAGTAGGCGATCGTCTTGCGGGAGCCGTCGAAGCCGGCCTCGCCGTAGATCTCGGCCAGCTCCTCGTCGGACTTGAACGTGCCGTCCTCGTTGGCCGCCTTGCTCCACGGCACGTTGATCGCGCCGGGGATGTGGCCCGCGCGCTGCGCCTGCTCCTGCGGCAGGTGCGCCGGCGCGAGCAGCTTGCCGGAGAACTCGTCGGGCGAGCGCACGTCGACCAGGTTCTTGTTGCCGATGGACTCCACGACCTCGTCGCGGAACGCCCGGATCGACAGGTCCTGCTCCTGCGCCTTGTACTCGGTCGCCGGGCGCTCGACCGGCTCCTTGTCCAGCGGGCGGCCGTCGAGCTCCCACTTCTTGCGACCGCCGTCGAGCAGCTTGACCGACTGGTGGCCGTACAGCTTGAAGTACCAGTACGCGTAGGCCGCGAACCAGTTGTTGTTGCCGCCGTACAGCACGACGGTGTCGTCGTTGGAGATCCCCTTGGCCGACAGCAGCTTCTCGAAGCCCGCGCGGTCGACGAAGTCGCGGCGGACCGGGTCCTGCAGCTCGTTCTTCCAGTCGACCTTCACCGCGCCGGGGATGTGGCCCCCGTCGTAGGCAGTGGTGTCCTCGTCGACCTCCACGAACACCACGCCGGGCGTGTCGAGGTTCTCCTCGGACCAAGCGGCCGAGACCAGGACGTCTTCACGGCTCATCGAGCGGCTCCTGTTTCTTTGCGTTTCTTACTGCGGGCGTGCGAGGACTGGGGCGTAGCGGCGCAGGAGCAGGAACATCTCGCAGCCCAGGCACAGGCCGAGCGCGGCGTTGAGCAGCGCGGCGACCAGGGCGGCGGACGTGGCGACGACTCCGAGCGCGGTGAGACCGGTGGCGTACCCGATCGTGCCGACCAGGGCGAAGACGAACCCGACACCCTGCGCGAACCGCAGCGGGGCGGCCTCCTCGCGCTCGGACGTGGGCGTCAGCCTCGGCTGGACGGCGAACCGGTACACGTGGCCCCACGGGTTGAGCTTGAGCGAGATGAACGCGCACAGGCCGAACAGGACGGTCTGCGCCGCGAGGAGCCGCCACGACCCGGTCAGCAGCACGACCGCGAGGACGGCGGTGGTGATCCAGGCGCTGAAGCGGGGACCTCGGGGATCCACGGGGGCATCTTTCGACACGGCGACCTCCTGACGGTGACATGACTGGGCAGTCCGTCTTCAGGCGGTGTTAGGGGCAGTCGGACCCGCCCGTCAAGGGCGTCCGGCCGCCGGTGCTCCGCCCGGTCAGCTCGCCGCGCGACACAGGCTGCTGCGGACGCGGCACAGGTCCACCGCGAGTCGCTTGGTCAGCAGGCTGTTCATGGGCACGAGACTAGCCGCTCGTCCCCCATGCCGGGAGTGGCGTCCACAACGTGGGAGTTCCCAGGTTCACCCGATCGGTCGAGGCAGATGGGGCCGCAAGGCCGCCAGGAGCGTGTCCCGCTTCGGCACGCCTCCGACCCGGAGCAGCTCGGCACCCGAGGCGTCGAGGGCGAGCGTGGTCGGCGTGCGCAGGACGCCGAGGCCCTTGGCGACTTCGGGCAGGTTCGTCACGTCGAGTTCGACATGCCGAAGTCCGTCGGTGCGGTCCGCGAGGTCCGCCAGGAGCACGCGGGTGTGCCGGCACGGCGCGCAGAACGTCGTGGAGATCTGGAGCAGGGTCACCGGCGTCGCCGGGTCGAGCAGGTCGCGCACCGGGCCGGGCAGGTCCTCGCGCGGTTTCGCGGTCACCCGCACCCTCCCGCCGTGCAGGCGCAGCAGCACCCCGACGACCGCCACCACGGCGACCGCCCCGAGCACCGCCCACACCCCGGTCATCGGACTCCATCAAGGGGGATGTTGTTGATCGTGCCCTCGACGGTGAAGGCCCCGCTCTCCACTTTGACAGCCGTCGGCGTCACGGTGAAGGGCAGCCGGCCCGGGTCGATGGTCACGCTCAACGCCGACCGCACCGCGCCCAGCACCTCCGCCAGGCCCGCCAGCGACGTGTCGTCCAGCTCGACGTCCTGCACCGCCACCGCGACCTGCTCGTTGACCAGCGACACCGACCCGTAGGCGGTGATGCGCAGCTTGCGGCCGGCGACCGTGGTGTTGCCGCTGAGCTTGACCGCGGCCCGCGTCGGGTCCGGCTTCTCCGGCGCCGGCGTGGGCGTCGCCTCCGGCCGGGTGTCCGGCTCGATCGCCATGTCGGTGAACGGCGTGACGTTGTTGACCAGCCGGTTCAGGTCGGCGGCCTTGATCTTCACGCTGCCGGTGACCTGGTCGATGGTGGCGTTGGACGTGTCGCCCGCCAACAGGTCCGACAGGCCGATGCGGGTGTGGTAGAGGTTCGCCCGCACCTCCAGGTCGCGCAGGTCGTCGCGCACCGGCACGCCGGTCGCGGTGATCTCGATGTCCCGGTAGTCGCCGGCGATCGCCTGGAAGGTGAACGGGAACCCGTTGATCCGCACCGACGGGTCCTCGCTGAGGTTCAGCTTGTCCCGCATGCGCTGCGCGATCTGGTACTCGCCCGCCGCCGCGAGGCCGAAGTCGGCCGCCACCAGCAGGCCGACCACCACCAGGCCCGCGATGATCAGCTTGCGGCCCCGCGTCGGGCGGCGCTTGGTCTGCGTGACGGTCATCGACTTCCCTTTACGAAGACTCGTGGTCCAGCCAGGTCGCGATCCGGTCTACCAGAGCGGGCGTCATCGCCGACTCCGCGTGGCGGATCCGTGGTTCCACCCACAGGACGGCGTCGCCACCCGCCGCCCGGTGCAACGCGCGCGCGTGCGCGGGGTCGAAGTAGTGGTCGTCCTCACCGTGCACGATCAGCAGTGGGGTGGGCGTGATGCGGTGCACCACCTCCAACGGGCTCTCCGGCGCGGTCCGCCACGGCGGGCCCAGCCGGACGCCCAACGCCCGCGCCGCCAGCCTGCCGTGCGGCTGTTCGAGCAGCCAGTGGACGCGCCGCATGGCCGGGGTGTCGCGCACCCACCACCGCGACGGGCTGCTCACCGCGGCGACGGCGTCCGGGCGCTCCGCGTGCAGGGCGGCGTGGCGCAGCGCGATGGAGGCGCCCATGGAGAACCCGACGGTCACGACGCGTCGGTACCCGAGTTCGCGGGCCAGCGAAACACCGGCGGCGAGGTCGTGCACCTCGTCGCCGCCGACCGTGCTCAGCCCTTGGGAGCGCCCGTGACCCCGGAAGTCGAGCGCGACCACCCCGCCGTGCCGCGCGAAGCGGCGCAGCACGCGGGCCACGAACGGCTTGCCGACGTGGTTGGTGAAGCCGTGTCCGACGACGAACGCCAGGTCGGAGCCCACGTGAGCGGGGCTCACGTGAACACCGCTCAGGAGTACGGCGTTGTGTGACATGCGTGTAACACGCGTGACGCTTGTGGAAACAACTGTGACCCTGGCCGGCTGACCTGGGCCTTTCGTGCCGAGCACCGGTATCGTCTCCGTCATCCGCAGGCAACGGGGCCCGGTCACCGTACTTCGCGCTGCCTGGTCCGGTGACCAGACACCGGCCGAACGAGAGGGCGCCGCGATGAGCATCGACGTGCTGCTGCTGACCACCGATTCCGATCCCGAGGCGGTCCTGCCCGCGCTGTCGCTGCTGCCGCACGACGTGCGCCCGCTGCGCCCCGAGGTCTCCGCGCTGCTGGAGGCCGGTCCGCACGACATCGTCCTGGTGGACGCCCGCACCGACCTGGTCGGCGCGCGCAGCCTGTGCCGCCTGCTCGACTCCAGCGGGGTGGACGTGCCCGTGGTGGCCGTGGTCACCGAGGGCGGCCTGGTGGCGGTGAACTCGGACTGGAGCGTGGACGAGATCCTGCTGCCGACCTCCGGCCCGGCCGAGGTGGACGCCCGGCTGCGCCTGGTGCGCTCGCGGCGCGGCACCACCCAGCCCGGCGGCGACGGCTCGCTGCAGCTCGGCGAGCTGGTCATCGACGAGGCCACCTACACGGCGCGCCTGCGCGGCCGGCCGCTCGACCTCACCTACAAGGAGTTCGAGCTGCTGAAGTACCTGGCCCAGCACGCGGGCCGCGTCTTCACCCGAGCCCAGCTGCTGCAGGAGGTGTGGGGCTACGACTTCTTCGGCGGCACCCGCACGGTGGACGTCCACGTCCGACGCCTGCGCGCGAAGCTCGGCCCCGAGCACGAGTCCCTGATCGGCACCGTCCGCAACGTGGGCTACAAGTTCGTCCGCCCGCCGCGCCCCGGCGCCTCCCGCCGCGTCGAGCACTCGATCGACGTGGAGACCCCGGTCGACGACGCGGAGCTGATCTTTCGCGCCTGATGGCGCGACGCCGTCGCGCGGCTCGGCCGCCCGACGGCGGCCTCGCGCGTGGGTGGCCCGCGTCCGCTGACGGTTCGGTGATCAACCAGTAAGTTCGGCGGTGTGGAATCGACGTGGCTTGAGGAGCTGACCGACGAGCAGGCCCGTGAGGTCGCGGACCTGCTCGAAGCCGCCCAGTACGCCGACGGCGGCGTCGCGCCCGTCGGCGAGGCGGTCGTCATGCGGCTCCGCCCGGGCGCCCGCGGCAGCAATCACCTGCTCGTGCGCGAAGACCACACGTTGGTGGGTTACCTCCACCTGGACCTCTTCGGCGACGCCGACGGCAACAAGGTCGCCGAACTCGCCGTCCACCCCGACCACCGCCGCAAGGGCGTGGGCACCGCCCTGGCCGAGGCCGTCGCCGAACGGGCCACCCCGCTGCGCGTGTGGTCCCACGGCGGCCACCCCGGCGCGCAGGCCCTCGCCGCCAAGCTCGGCTACCGCAAGGTCCGCGAGCTGCTGCGCCTGCGCCGCCCGCTGGACGACACCCTGCCCCGGCCCGAGCTGCCCGACGGCGTCCGCCTGCGCCCGTTCGAGCCGGGCCGCGACGAGGCGGCCGTCGTCTACGTCAACCACCGCGCGTTCTCCTGGCACCCCGAGCAGGGCGCGATGAGCATCGAGGACGTCCGCGAGAAGGAGCACGAGCACTGGTTCGACGCCAAGGGCTTCCTGCTCGCCGTGGACGCCGACGAGCGGCTGCTCGGCTTCCACTGGACCAAGACGCACACCGGTGACCTGGGCGAGGTCTACGTGGTGGGCGTGGACCCGGACGCCCAGGGCGGCGGCCTCGGCAAGGCCCTCACCCTCGCCGGGCTGGACCACCTCCGGTCCACCGGCCGGCGCGAGGTGATGCTGTACGTCGAGTCCGACAACGCTCCGGCACTGGCCGTGTACGCCCGGTTGGGGTTCGAGAAGTGGGACTCGGACGTTCAGTACGCCAAGTAGTGACAGACCGGTCACGTCACGCAAACGTGCAGGTCACGGGATCACCCGAAGGGCGGTGTCACCGGTCACCTCCCGTGTGGAGTTCACCCCCCGTTCATCTCCTCCTGGGCGCTTGTCCACCATCGCTGCCTACCGTCCGTGTCGTGCGGCGGTGCTCGCCGCCCGATCCCGCTTCCGTCAGGTGGAGGACCCAGGTGAAGACCAAGCGGCACGGTGCCGTTGCAGGCCTTATCGCGGCCGGTGCGCTTCTGCTCACCGCATGTGGCAGCGACAACAACGCCCCCGCGGGTGGCAGCACGACGTCGGGCAACGCGTCCGGCGTGGCGGTCGAGTGCGGTGGCAAGTCCAAGCTGAACGCTGAAGGCTCCTCGGCCCAGAAGAACGCGATCGACACGTTCGTCCAGGCCTACCAGCAGAAGTGCGCGGGCTCCGACCTCGCCTACAACGCCTCCGGCTCCGGCGCGGGCGTCAAGAACTTCCTCGCGGGCCAGGTCGACTTCGGCGGCTCGGACTCCCCGCTGTCGGAGAGCAAGGGCGAGGTCGCCAAGGCGGCCGAGCGCTGCAAGGGCAACCCGGCGTGGAACCTGCCGCTGGTCTTCGGCCCGGTGGCCATCGGCTACAAGCTCGACGGCGTCACCGACCTGACCCTGACCGGCGAGGTCGCCGCCAAGATCTTCAACGGCACCGTCAAGAAGTGGAACGACCCGGCCATCAAGGCCCTCAACGGCAGCGCCACCCTGCCGGACAAGGACATCAAGGTCGTCTACCGCTCCGACGAGTCGGGCACGACGGACAACTTCCAGCTCTACCTGAAGGCCGCCTCGAAGGGCGCGTGGACCCAGGGCGAGGGCAAGACCTTCAAGGGCGGCATCGGCGAGGGCAAGGAGAAGTCCGCGGGTGTCGCGCAGGCCGTCGGCTCCATCGACGGCGCGGTGACCTACGTCGAGCTGTCCTTCGCGCAGGAGAACAAGCTGTCGATCGCCAAGATCGACACCGGCTCCGGCGCGGTCGCCCTGAACGACGAGTCGGTCGGCAAGGCCATCGACGGCGCCACCATCAAGGGCACCGGCAACGACCTGGTCCTGGACCTGAACTCGATCTACGGCACCACCACCGCGGGCGCCTACCCGCTGCTGCTGGCCACCTACGAGATCGTGTGCTCCGCGGGCTACGACGCCGACACCGCGAAGGCCGTGAAGGCGTTCCTGACCGTGGCCGCGACCGACGGCCAGAACGGCCTGAAGGAGGCGGGCTACGCTCCGCTGCCGAAGGCCTTCCAGGACAAGCTGCTGACCGCCATCAAGGCGATCGCCTGAGCGGGCCGGCACACTTCCCGCAAGCGGCAACGCGATGAACGAGAACATCGTGGCCCAGCGCCCCGCGGGCACCGGAACCCCCGGTGCCCGCGAGGGCGTTCCGGCCGCTCGACCCGACTCGGAGGCTCCGATTCCCCCGACCACGGAAGCCGAGAACACAGCACCCCACGTCCGGCCGGGTGACCGGATCTTCCGCGGCCTCGCCACCGGCTCGGGCATCTTCATCGTCGTCCTGATCGGCGCCATCGGCCTGTTCCTGCTCCTCCAGGCCGTCCCGTCGCTCGCCCTGGACCAGGTCAACTTCCTGACCAGCCGCGAGTGGTCCACCGGCGACGTGACCAACCTGCGCTTCGGCATCCTCGACCTGCTGCTGGTCACCGTGGTGTCGTCGGCGCTGGCCCTGCTCCTCGCCATGCCGATCGCCCTGGGCATCGCGCTGTTCCTCACCCAGTACGCGCCGCGCCGCCTCGCGCGGCCGTTCGCGTACGTGGTGGACCTGCTCTCCGCCGTGCCGTCGATCATCTTCGGCCTGTGGGGCCTGTTCGTCCTCGGCCCGGTGCTGACGCCGTTCGCCGAGTGGCTGATGGACAAGCTCGGCTGGATCCCGCTGTTCGCCAAGGGCAACGTGAGCATCGAGCTGGGCGGCACCATCTTCACCGCCGGCATCGTGCTCGCCGTGATGATCCTGCCGATCATCACCGCCGTGAGCCGCGAGGTGTTCGACCGCACCCCGGTCACCCACATCGAGGGCGCCATCGCGCTGGGCGCCACCAAGTGGGAGGTCGTGCGGACCACCGTCCTGCCGTTCGGCAAGGCCGGTTACGTCAGCGCCTCGATGCTCGGCCTCGGCCGCGCGCTCGGCGAGACCATCGCGTTGATGATCATCCTCAGCACCACCAGCGCCGCGTTCGGCTGGAGCCTGTTCGACGGCGGCGCCACGTTCGCCTCCAAGATCGCGCTCGCCGCGCCGGAGTTCAACGACCCGAAGTCGGCGGGCGCCTACATCGCCGCCGGCCTCGTGCTGTTCGTGCTGACCTTCGTCGTCAACGCCATCGCCCGGTCCATCGTCGCCGGTCACAAGGAGTACGAATGACGACCGAGACGGCGGACCTCAACCGCCTCGCGACGCCGCCGACGTTCCAGAGCGTCAGCGGCGCCCGCAAGTTCAAGAACGGCGTGGCGACCGCGCTGGTGTACCTGGCGTTCGGCATCGCCATCATCCCGCTGGTCTGGGTGCTCTACACCGTGATCGAGCGGGGCTTCCCGGTCATCCTCGACGCCGACTGGTGGCAGAAGTCGCTGTCCGGCCTGCTGTCCCGGCAGCAAGGCGGCGGCGCGTACCACGCCATCTACGGCACGCTGGTGCAGGCGCTGGTGTGCGGCCTGCTGTCCGTGCCGATCGGCCTGTTCGTCGCGATCTACCTGGTGGAGTACGGCGGCCGGTCCAAGCTGGCCCGCGCCACGACGTTCATGGTGGACATCCTGACCGGTGTCCCGTCGATCGTGGCCGCGCTGTTCGTCTACACGCTGTGGATCACGACGATCGGGTTCAGCCGCAGCGGCTTCGCGGTGTCGTTGGCGCTGGTCCTGCTCATGGTGCCGGTGATCGTGCGGACCACCGAGGAGATGCTCAAGATCGTCCCGGACGAGCTGCGCGAGGCCTCCTACGCGCTGGGCATCCCGAAGTGGAAGACCATCGTCAAGATCGTCATCCCGACCGCCCTGTCCGGCATCCTGACCGGCATCATGCTCGCCCTGGCCCGCGTCATGGGCGAGACCGCGCCGGTGCTCGTGCTCGCGGCGTACGCGCCGTTCATCAACTACAACCTGTTCGACGGCCCGATGGCGTCGCTGCCGTTGTTGATGACCACCGAGCGGAACAACCCGACGCAGGCGGGCTTCGAGCGCATCTGGGGTGCGGCGATCACCCTGGTCCTCATCATCACGCTGTTCAACCTGCTGGCGACCGTGATCTCGCGGTGGCTGGCCCCGAAGACCAAGTGAGCGGGCGGTTATGGCCAAGCGCATCGACGTGAAAGACCTCAACCTGTTCTACGGCAAGTTCCACGCCGTCGACGGGGTTTCGCTGTCCGTGCCGCCGAAGAACGTGACCGCGTTCATCGGACCGTCCGGTTGCGGCAAGTCCACCGTGCTGCGCTCGCTCAACCGCATGCACGAGGTGGCGCCGGGCGCGCGGGTCGAGGGCAAGGTGCTGCTCGACGGCGAGGACATCTACGCCCAGTCGGTGGACCCGGTGCAGGTGCGGCGCACCATCGGCATGGTGTTCCAGCGCCCGAACCCGTTCCCGACCATGTCCATCCGCGACAACGTCGTGGCGGGGCTCAAGCTGGCGGGCGAGCGCAACAAGAAGAAGCTGGACGAGGTGGCCGAGCGCTCCCTGCGCGGCGCCAACCTGTGGAACGAGGTGAAGGACCGCCTCGACCGTCCGGGCGGCGGCCTGTCCGGTGGTCAGCAGCAGCGCCTGTGCATCGCGCGAGCCATCGCCGTGCAGCCGGACGTGCTGCTGATGGACGAGCCGTGCTCCGCGCTGGACCCGATCTCCACGCTGGCGATCGAGGACCTGATCACGGAGCTAAAGAAGGAGTACACGATCGTCATCGTCACCCACAACATGCAGCAGGCGGCACGCGTCTCCGACCAGACGGCGTTCTTCAACCTGCTGGGCGTCGGCCAGCCGGGCCGGCTGATCGAGGTGGACGACACGGAGAAGATCTTCTCCAACCCCAGCCAGAAGGCGACGGAAGACTACATCTCCGGCCGCTTCGGCTGACCCGACCACGCCTCGGGGAGAGGGGCCCTTCCGCTTGGGTGCGGGAGGGCCCCTTCGTCGTGTGGTGTCTGTCACCCGTTCGGGTGGCTACGCGGCTGCGACGTGCGCTCACGGAACCGGGATTGTTCCGATCACGTCATAGCTGGGACATGGTCTGACGTGCGCGGTAACGTGCTTGGCAGGAATTGAGTGATCGCAGGGGGTAGTGGTGGCGCCACAGGGTGCGTGGAGCGCGCAGTCGATGAGCGCGATGACCGCCAGCATGCAGGGCCTGAAGCAGGCCGCG
Source organism: Saccharothrix sp. NPDC042600 (assembly GCF_040647305.1). Classification (NCBI taxonomy): domain Bacteria; kingdom Bacillati; phylum Actinomycetota; class Actinomycetes; order Pseudonocardiales; family Pseudonocardiaceae; genus Saccharothrix; species Saccharothrix sp. NPDC042600. Next base: position 25,940 of record NZ_JBEZBW010000092.1, read on the forward strand.
GAGTCCGGCTCGTTCGCCATCAGTCAGGCCGGTGCGGAGGCTTACCTCAAAGCCATCGGCGATGCCGAGTACGACCTCAACACGCTCGACCAGAACCTGAACCTCCTCCAGCAGGAGACGAAGCTGGGCACGAGCCCCGACGCCCAGGCCATGACCCGCTACAACATGGAGAGCGCGACGGGCGGTGGCGGTACGACGGGCATCGTGCCCGCGATCAAGCAGTTGCGCGAGGCGTTGGTGGATGCCAAGGCCGCCGTGCAGAAGGCGGTAGAGAACTATCGTCAGGTGGACGACGCGGCCTCAAGCGGCCTCAAGCGCTACTGAGATGGGGTTTCAGGTGACCAGGAAGCTGGCGATCCGCTCGATCTTGTCGATCGCCGTGGTCGGTGTTGCCTTGGCGGGGTGCACGTCGAAGGAACCCGGCGATGCGACCGCGGGGACGACGACCACCACGACGACCAAGGCTTCGCCGACGTCCACCACGTCCTCGTCTCCCAGCGGGAGCAACGCGTTGGCCGACTTCGACCCCTGCGCCGAGTTGAACGCCGTCGCAGCGCAGTTCTCGCTCTCCAGGATCGAGAACCAGGGCAAGCAGCACTGCGGCGCCCGTTGGGGTCAGACGACCACGTCGGTCGGGATCAAGGCGTTCCCCGAACTGGGGATCAGCGAAGCCACCGGTGGCGCCCAGGCCCGTATCTCCGACACCACCATCGCCGGGCGCAAGGCCAAGCGCATCGAAGCCGGGCTCACGGAGACCTCCTGCCTCGTCGCCGTCGAGGTGACGGCGAAGTCGAGGGTGGACTTCGTCGGCGCCGCGACCTCCTCGGCCCAGGAGTCCTGCGACGCCGTGACCCAGCTCGCCGAAGCCGTCGCGCCCAAGCTGCCGAAGTAGAACAGGAGGAGAGTCGTGGCACCGCCGAACACGCAGCCGAACCCGAACGCGACCAAGGTCACCTACGCCGGACAGACCGATGCCGAGCTGCGTGCCGAGTACGAGAAGGCGCAGCGGGAGGACCCCGGCTTCTTCGGCCAGTTCACGACGATCGACGACTACCTGCGCTGGAAGATCCAGTCCGCGCAGAACCAGCAGAAGCAGCAGGAAGACCTGGAGAAGGTCGTCGAGAACTACCGGCCGCCGATGTCCACGGCCGGCTCCTTCTACATGGGTTACTCGCACGACCAGCTCAAGTCGATGGTCACCGACAACATGGCCCCCTCCACCGCCAACGAGCAGGGCGAGGCCTGGACCAAGATCGGCAACACGCTGGTCGACCTGCAGAACAACCTGACCAAGGCCACCGAGGCCAGCAAGGGCGAGTGGCAGGGCAAGGCCGCCGAGGCCGCCCAGGGCTACTTCACCAACATGGCCGCCTGGTCCGGCAACGCCGCCCAGGGCGCGCAGCTCACCGGCAACAAGCTCTACGAGCAGAGCCAGGCCGCGGAGACGGCCAAGACGAGCATGCCCGAGCCGGTGCAGTTCTCCACGGCCGACGCCTACAAGATGTTCTTCTCCGAGCCCAACCCGTTCAAGTGGGCCGAGACGATCGACAAGATCGAGCAGAAGTTCGAGGAGAAGCAGCAGGCGCACGAGCGTGCGGCCGAGGTCATGACGTCCATGTCGACGAGCTTCCAGCAGTCCGGCTCGACGATGCCCGCGTTCGTCCCGCCGCCCCCGATGGAGGGCGCCGGCGGCAGCGGCGACCCCGGCGGCAACCAGCCCGGCATCGGCAGCCGGCCCACCGTCCCGGACGGGCCCGGCGGCATCGGCGGCTCCGGCATGCCCGGTGGCTCGATGCCCGGCGGCGGCTCCGGCGGCAACCTCAACCAGTCCGGCGTCATTCCCGGCGCACCGGGCGGTCCCGGCGGTCTGCCGCCCGGCGGTGGTCCCGGCCTGCCCGGCGGTCCCGGAGGGCCCGGCTACCCGGGCGGTCCCGGGTACCCCGGCGGTCCCGGTTACCCGCCCGGCGGCCCGCTGCCGCCCGGTGCGCGCCCGCCCGGCGGTCCCGGCGGACGGCCCGGCCTGCCCGGCGGCGGCCCCGGTGGACGCCCCGGCGGCGGTCCCGGTGGGCTGCCCGGCGGCGGACGCGGTGGTGGCGGCATGGGGCCCGGCGGCATGGCGGCGGCCGGTCGCGGTGGCTTCGGGCCCGGCGGGTTCGGGCCCGGCGGTTCCGCGGGTCTGCTCGGCGAGTCCGGCAAGGCCGGCGCGGGCGGCTTCGGGCCGGCCGGCGCGGGTGGCCTCGGCGGTGGCGCCGGTGGTCGCGGCGGCGCGGGCATGGGTGCCGGCATGGGCGGCATGGGCGCCGGCGCCGGCAAGGGCCAGGGGGACGAGGACAAGGAGCACAAGTCCGCGTCGTACCTGGTCGAGACCGAGGACGTCTTCGGTGACGGCACGATGGTCGCGCCCCCGGTCATCGGCGGGTGAGCGTGTTCTCGTTCGCCCTGTCCCACGCGGCGGCCGACATCCTGTGGGAGGACCTCAAGCTCGGCAGCCGTCCCTACCCGTTCGAGTTCCCGTACGTCGGCCGGACGATCGACGAGCGGCGCGGCATCCGCAACGCCGTCTACCAGGACCTGGAGTCCCGCGGCCTCGCGTCGCGGGGCCGGGCCTCGGCCGAGGTCGAGGAGGCGCTGACCCTCCTGGTGCGCTTCGACTACTCGCTCAACGCGGTCGCCTCGCTGGACGCCCGCAACGTGGAGCGCCAGCTCCTCGCCCGCAGCGGCGCGCAGGGTGAGCTGGCGGTCCTCGCCGTCCTCGACGACCGGCAGCTGAAGGTCGAGACCATGCGGTCGTCGTCGCTGCTGCGCGCCGTCGTGGACCTGATCCCGCCGCAACGCCCCGGCCCCGGCCAGTCGGTCACGGTGGCGATGCCGTCGGCGGCCCCGCCGCCCCGCCCGCGCCAGGACGAGGACTTCGGCAACGCCACCTTCACCCAGGCGATGGCGCCCCGCTCCACCGGCGGGTCCCAGGTCCGGGCGCTGGAGGCGGTGTTCGAACGCCCACGCCTGCGCGCCGGCCAGTTCGGCGTCACGGTGCGCGGCCGGCACGGCCGGGAGCAGCGCGCCCCGCAGATCGCCTGGTTCGACAACGACCAGGGCCGCTACATGTCGCAGACCCGGCAGGGCCAGGACGGCCAGAAGTGGCTCACCCACGCCCCCGCCGACAACGCGCGCATCGCGGGCCAGCTCGCCCAGGAACTGAACGCCCTGATCAACTAGGCCACCACGCACGAACCCGGCCGGCCCCACAACGCACGAAGCGCGCGCCCGCGGTCCTCGGACCGGGGCGCGCGCCGCGTTTCGGGCGGGTCAGTCGTCGATGTCGCCGCTGTAGCCGGGCATCCGGCCGGTGACGACGAAGACCGTGCGCTTGGCGACCGACACCGCGTGGTCGGCGAAGCGCTCGTAGAACCGGCCGAGCAGCGTGGTGTCCACGGCGGACGGGACGCCGTGCGGCCACTCCTTGTCCATGATCACCGTGAACAGGTGCCGGTGCAGGTCGTCCATGGCGTCGTCCGCGTCCTCCATGGAACGCGCGCGCTCGACGTCCTGCGTGCGGATGACCTCGGTGGCCTCGCGCGCCAGGTTGACCGCGATGCGGCCCATCTCCGCGAAGTACGGCTCGACGGTGTCCGCGAGCACGCGGTTCGGGTGCCGGCGGCGCGCGGCCTTGGCCACGTGCAGCGCCAGGTCGCCCATGCGCTCGACGCTCTCCGCCGCGTGGATCACGGCCAGCACGATGCGCAGGTCGGTCGCCACCGGGGCCTGCAGCGCCAGCAACGCGTAGGCCTGCTCCTCGATGCTCGCCCGCACGTCGTCGATCTTGGCGTCGTCACCGATCACCTGCTCCGCGACCGCGAGGTCCGCCTGGAGCAGCGACGCGGTGGCGCGCTCCATGGCGTCACCGGCCATCGAGCACATGTCGGCGAGCCGATCGGCGAGTTGTCCGAGCTGGTCGTGGTAGGCCTCACGCATGGGCGTCAGCCTACGTGCAGGTGGTCGCGGCGGCGACATTCCCCAGTGAACCCGAGGTGAACCCGGGGCGACCAGTCCACGTCACGCGCACGGGTCCACACCAGCGTTGACCACCTCGACCGGCGGCGTCGTCTTGCCCGGCTGGGCCGCCGTGCCACCCGGTTGGGGGGCGACGACCCTGCGGTCCCACTCGGGCCCGAGCAGCAGCAGCACCGAGCCGCCCATCTCCGGCCGGAACTCCGGCGTCGCGCCGGGGACCGCGGCGGCCAGCGTGGCGGCGGCGTCCTCGCCCCCGATGCCGTACCGGATGACCGTCTTCGGCGTGGCCTCGCCACCACCCCAGTTCACGATGCTGAACCCGAGGTCCTCCAGGTTGTCCTTGGCGAGCTTCGCCGCGCCGTCGCGGCCACCCTCGCCGTTGAACACCTGGATCTTCAGGCCCTTCGGGTCGATCACCCGGCCCTGCTTGGGCTGCGCGGGCGCGTTGGACGTCGGCGCGGCCTGGGTCGGCGTGGTCGGGTTGGCGTCCGGCGTCTCGCCGGGCAGCGGCGTGCCGTCGATGATCGCCTGGAACAGCTCCCTGGTCTGGTCCTCCAGCAACAGCTCGATGTTGTCGTGGTTGGACTTCGTCGGGCCCTCGTCCGTGCGGTGCGGCACGGTGATGAAGCTGACCCGGCCGGCCTCGATGCCCTGCAACGACTGCGCCAGCGTCAGCATGTCCTTCACGCCGATGTTCTGGCCGACGGTGGACGAGGCGAACGCGTTGAGGAAGTTGTTGAGCTTGCCGGGGTTGAGCAGCATCTCGGACGACAGGGCCGTGCGCAGCAACGACGACAGGAACTTCTGCTGCCGCTTCACGCGGTCGTAGTCGCCGAGCGGCTCGTTGGTGACCTTGCGGGCCCGCACGTAGTCGAGCGCCTTCTCGCCGTCGATCTCGTACTGGCCCGGCTTGTCGAACAGCACGCCGAGCTCTTCGTCCTCCATGACCTTCGGCACGCAGACCTTGATCTTGCCGACGGCGTCGACCATGCCCTTGAAGCCGTTGAAGTCCACGGAGATGAAGTGGTTGATGGTGAGGCCGGTCAGCTCCGTCATGAACGTGCTGACGCACCGCGGGCCGCCGTCGGCGTAGGCCGTGTTCGCCTTGACACCCTTGGCCTTCGGGAGCTTCTCGCCGGTGTACTCGCCGGTCTTCCAGTCCCACTTCTCGCACTCGGGCCGGGTGATTTCGAGGTCACGCGGCACGGACACCACGACGACCCGCTTCCGGTCCGCGGGGATGTGGGCGAGCATCAGCACGTCCGACCGCGCACCGGGCTCCTTGTCGGCGTCGCCGACACCGTCCTCGGGCTTGGCGCCCGCGCGGGTGTCCGAGCCGACGATGAGGAAGTTCTCGTCACCCAACTGCTTCTCCGCCTCGTGCACCGCGGCGGAGTTCGTGTTGAGCGCGTCGATCTCGGTGAACTTGCTGTCGATGTACTGCATCGCGCCCCACCCGAGGCCGGTCGCGACGAACACGAGCACCGCGCCGGTCAGCGAGAGCACCTTGACGGTCCGCACGATCTTGCTGTGCTTGGCCGTGCGCGCGCGGCGGCGGCGCGGGACGTCGGAGTCGTCGGCGTCGTCGTCCAGCGGTTCGGCGAAGACGGTGGCGTCCTCGTCGTGGTCCTGCTTCCAGGGCAGGAGCTTCTGCCGGCGCTCCTTCTTCTGGCGCTCCTGCTCGGCCAACTCGTCGTGGACGGCGGAGAACCGGGCGAGCGTGTGGTCGACCTCGCGACGCTTCTTGACGTCGTCGCTGATGGCCTCCATCTCGGTGGTGAGGCTCAACGGGTCGATCTGGTCACGCGGCGTCGGCGCGGGCGGCGCCGGCGGGGTGGCCGCGGGGGCGCCACCGAGCCTGCCCGCGATGTCACCCTCGGCCGCCGCGACTTCGGACCCGCCGCCCGCGAGCCTGCGCGGTCCACCTTCGGCGAGCCGACGAGGTCCGCTGCCGTCCGGCCCGCCTTCGGCGAGTCGGCGAGGTCCGCTGCCGTCGGGTCCGCCTTCGGCGAGTCGGCGCGGCGCGTCCGGTCCACCTTCGGCCAGCCGGCGCGGTCCGCTGCCGTCCGGTCCGCCTTCGGGCATGCGCCGGGGCCCGCTGCCGTCCGGTCCGCCTTCCGGCATGCGGCGAGGTCCGGTGCCGTTGGGGCCGCCCTCGGGGACCGGGCCGGAGCCGGCGAGGCGGCGTGCGGCGTCCGGCCCCGGCACGCCGTTGGCCGGCCGACCCGGACCGTCGGGCGCGAACTGGCGAGGTCCACTGCCGTCCGGACCACCGGGGCGTCCCGCGTACCCGCGCGGGTCGGCACCGTTGGCACGACGCGGATCCGGCCGACGTCCGGTGTCGGACGGACCGGGCTCGGCGAGCCGCCGAGGACCGCTCCCATCCGCCAGATCACGGGGCCCCGCAGGCGCGGCATCACGCCGACCGCCGCCGGGGAGGTCACGGGCGGCCTCACGCGGGCCACCGCCCGGAATGTCGTAGGCCCCGGTTTCGCGGGAGCCGCCGGGGATCTTGTGCGCCCCGGTCTCGCGTGGGCCGCCGGGAATGCTGTGGGGCCCGGTTTCGCGTGGGCCGCCGGGGATGTTGCGGGGGCCGGTTTCGCGAGGGCCTGCAAGGTCGCGGGGAGCGGCTTCGCGCGGGCCGGCGGGGGCGGGGCGGCCGTTCGGCGGCAGGTCGCGGGGGGCCGGGCGGCCGGGGTCGCGGAGTGCTCGGTCGCGTGGGCCGCCGGTGGCGGGAGGCCTGCCCCGGCTTGGGCGACCAGGCGATCGTGGACGACTCCTCCTCCCGGCCGTTGGTCTCCACGACGTCACCGGGGAAGCTGATCTTGA
>NZ_JBEZBW010000093.1:0-32402 GCF_040647305.1 Saccharothrix sp. NPDC042600
CCCCGTACGGCCTGGGCGCAGCCCAACCACAGATCGCCGGGGTCGGCCTGAAAAAGTTTCGCGAGGAACGAGCGAAAGTTTTTTGGCCGACCCCGGCGATCTGTGGTTGCCTCCGGCAGGCCGTGCGGGGGACGAACCGACGCCCTTCCACCCCCGGGGGCCTGCCCGCCGGCGAGGCGCTCTTCGCTCTCGCTTTTCGCTTTTCGCTTTCGCTCTTCGCTTTTGATCTTCCGCCTTCACGCTTCGACTTTGATCTTGAGACACGCCCCCGCCGCGTCGGAGCCCTGAACCGCAAACTAGCGCGGAACGTTCTGCGACCCCCGAACCCCGGTCTCACTCCCCCGCGGCAACGTGCAACTCGCCCCCACGTTCAACCCGCCGACCGACGTGTCCAGTCCACCCTTCTTCGCCGTCCCCTCATACCCGGCGACACAAGGCGCAGGCTCGAAAAACGTCAACGCCAGCCCGAACGAAGCCTGCCCACCCCGAACCGTGGAAGCCCCGACGCTCACCGCGTCCGGCACGGTCACCAGCACCTGCTCCAACTGCCCCTGCCGGGTCACCAACACATCCGCGGTGGTCAACAGGTTCGCCAGCACGATCCCCAGGTTCGGCCCGGACTCCCGCAGCAACGCGCTCACCTCGGCCGCCGCCCCCGGCGCGGTCGCGATCAACCGCCGCAGGTCCCCGTCAGCCGCGCGCAACCGCTCCGCCACCAGCAACGCCGACTCGGCGAACGACTCGATGGCCGCCGAGTGGTCGAGCTGGGTCTGCAGGACGACCAGCGAATCGTTCAACAACCGCGTCGTCTGCGGGAGGTGCTTGCCCGCCGTCTCCGTGAACTCCCGCGTCGCGTCCAACAGCACCTGCAGGTCCGGCCCCGCCCCGCGCAGGGCGTTGTCCAACTCCTCCACCACGGTCCGCAACGACTCGACCGGCACCGACCGCGCGAGGTCGTCCAGACTGGTCAGCACCTGCTCCACGGGCAACGGCAACCGCGTCTGCCACTGCGAGATCACCGACCCCTCCCCCAGGAACGGCCCCCCGCTCCCCTTGGGCCGCAGGTCGACGTACTGCTCGCCCACCGCCGACCGGTTGGCGACCACGGCCTCCAGGTCCGCCGGGATGGGCGGCGCACCGCCGGCGATCCGCAGCTCGACCTCGACCCTCCGCTCCACCAGCCGGATCGGCCCCACCCGCCCCACCGGCACACCGCGATAGGTCACCTCACCGCCGGTGAACAACCCACCCGTCCGGGCCAACTCCAGCTTCACCCGATAGCCGTCGTCCACCACCACCAACCCGGCGTACTTGGCCCCCACGTACGTCACACCCAGCAACGCGATCACCGCGAACAACACGATCTGCAACCGCATCCGACCAGTGATCATCACCGACCCCCAAAATCCGGCGTCCCCGAACCCGGCGTCCCCGAACCCGGCGTCCCGGTGTTCGACGCCCCGGTGTTCAGCGTCAGGTACGTGTTCAGGTAGTCGCCCTTGATCCCGTCGAGCACCGCGTCCGTGAACGGGAACGTCAACAACAGCTCCAACGACTGCGGCAACGCCTGCCCAGCCTCCGCCAACCGCCGCAACGTCGGCTCCAACGCCCGCAGGTCCGCCACCAGGTCCTCACGGCTCCGGTTCACCGTGTCCACCGCGACCCCCGACAGCTCGTGCAGCGTGTTGAGCATCGTGACCAACTGCCCGCGCTGCTCGTTGAGCACCCGCAACCCGGGCTCCAACCCGTCGAGCACCTCGCCGATCTCGGACTTCTTCGCCTCCAACGACTTGGCGAACCGGTCCATCCCCTCGATCGCCCGCGTGATCTCACCCTTGTGCTCGTCCAACGCACCCACGAACGTGTCCATCGTGGACAGCAACGACTTCACCGCCGTCTCGTTGCCGTCCAACGCCGCGCTCAACTCCCGCGAGATGTCCTGGATCTGCCCGATCCCGCCGCCGTTGAGCAGCATGGACAACGCCCCGAACACCTCCTCCACCTCGGGGTTCCGGTTGGTCCGCGCCAACGGGATCACGGCGCCGTCCACCAACGGCGCGGCCGACGCGTCCTCGGGTCCGGCCAGCTCCACGAACTTCTCGCCCAACAGGCTCGACTGCCGCAACCGCGCCAACGCGTTGGCCGGCAGCCGAACGTCCCCGCGCACCGCCAAGTGCACCAGCGCCATCGACCCGTCGTCCGACAGCTCCACCCGCTCGACCTTGCCCACGGGCACGTCGTCCACCTTCACCCCCGCGTGCGGCACGAGGTCGAGCACGTCGTCGAACTCCACCACCACCCGGTAGGGCCGGTCGCCCAGGTCGGCCCCGCCCGGCAACGGCAGGTCGTACGCGCTGGGAATGGCCGAGCACCCGGTCAACACCAGCACCAGCACCACAGCCACGAACCTCATCGGGTCCCCCCGGGCACGCTGAGCAGGTCGGCGACGAACTCGTTCAGGTTGGCCCGCGCGTTGAGCGTCCCGGTCGCCGGGTCGTAGGCGTTGACCACGTTGTGCAGCGCCACGGGAGCCACCTCCAGCAACTCCGCCAAGGACTTCTGCTGGTCCACCAGGGTCCCGGTGATCCCGGAAAGGTCGTCCAAAGTGGACTTCACGCGGTCCCGGTTGTCCTTGACGAACCCGCGCACCTGCTCCAACGCCGTGGCCAGCTCACCCAGGGCCGCACCCAGGTCGTCCCGCTCGGCGGCGAAGAACCCCGACACGTCCGCCAGCTGCTCGGCCAGCTCACCCACCTGCTTGTCGTTGGCGGCCAGCATGGACGTGAACTCCTGGAGGTTGTCCACGGTCCCGAACAGGTCCTCCCGCGACCCGGACAGGGTCCGCGCGGCGTCCGCCAGCTGCCGGATCGACTCGCCCAGCGAGGACCCGGTCCCGTCCAGGTTCGCCGCGCCCGTCTTGAGCAGGTCCGACAGCGCGCCCTCCTTGTTCGCGCCCTCGGGACCCAGCGCGGTCAGCAGGGTGTCCAGGCTCTTGTAGAGGTCGTCCAGCTCGACCGTGCCCGCCGTGCGGATGGTGGTGATCACCGCTCCGGCGGCCATCTTCTCCCCGCCCGTGTAGACGGGGGCGAGCTGCACGTACCGGTCGGCCACGATGTTGGGCGACACGACCACGGCCCGCGCGTCGGCCGGCACGTCCACGTCGTGGTCGATCACCAGCTCCACCCGCACCGAACCGCCCTCGGGCACGACGCCGACGACCTCGCCGACCTTCACGCCCAGCACCCGCACGTCCGACCCCTCGTACACGCCCACCGCGGCGGTGAAGTACGCGGTCACGTGCTTGTCGGCGGGCCGCAGGAAGATCCACCACACCGCGGCCGCGGCCACCAGCACCAGCGCCAACCCCTGCGCCAAGGCCACGAACAGCCTGCGCCGCCCCCGGGTCCGGATGAACATCAGCGGCCTCCCGGGGCGCAGTCGCGGCGACCGCCGGGTTGGGCGACCAGGCCGCACAGGTAGGTGTCCACCCACTGCCCGTTGCCCAGCGAGTTGTTCAGCAGCCGGTAGTACGGGCCGGCCAGCGCGAGCCCGCGGTCGAGGTTCTCCTGGTTGCGCCGCAGCACGTCGGTCACCTTCTCCAACTGCTCCAGCGCCGGACCGAGCTGGTGCTGGTTGTCCTGCACCAGGCCGGACAGCTGGCGGGACAGCTCGCGCGTGCCGTCGAGCAGGGCGGCGATGGCCTGGCGGCGGTGGCCGATCTCGCCCAGCAGCTTCACCCCGTCGGTGATGAGCGCGGCGAAGTCCTCGGTGCGGTCGGCCAGTGCGCCGCTGACCTTGTTCGCGCCCTGCACCAGGTCGGCCAGTTGCTCGTCGCGCGAGGAGATCGTCTTGGACAGCGCCGACAGCCCGTCCAGCGCCTGCTTCACGTGCCGCGGCGACTCGCGGAAGGTGTCGGACAGGACCCGGAAGCTCTCCGCGAGCTGGTCGGTGTCGATCTTGCCGATGGTGTCGGACAGCCCGCTGAACGCCTCGATCACGTCGTAGGGCGACGTGGTGCGCTCCAGCGGGATGGGGGTGTCGGGGTCGAGCTTGTCGCGCCCCTCGGAGTCCAGGGCGAGGAACTTCTGGCCCAGCAACGTCTTGATGCGGATGTCGGCGCGGCTGCGGTCGCCCAGCTCCAGGCCCTTGACCCGGAACGTCACCCGCACCTTGCCCTGGTGCAGCCGCACGTCGCTGACGTGCCCGACCTTCATGCCCGCGACCCGCACCTCGTCGTCCTCGCGCAGGCCGGCGGTCTCCTTGAAGTAGGCCTGGTAGCGGGTGCCGCCGCCGAAGAACGGCACGTCCTCGATGTAGAAGGCGAGCAGCGAGGTGATCGCGATGAACGCGAGCCCCACCGCGCCGAGCAGGACCGGACGCCGGGTCATCGGTGGCACCTCTGTTCAGTGATGGGCAGCCCGACCGGCGGTCCGCCCGGCGCGGGCTTGGCGTCCGACGACGCCAGGCACAGGTAGAAGTTCAGCCACGAGCCGTAGGAGGAGATCCGGCCGATCGCCTCGAACTTGACCGGCAGGTTGCGCACGAACGGCTCCAGCTCGGGCGCGTCGCCCAGGTTGCCCGCCAGCACGCCCAGCGCGGCGATGTCGTCCTTCAGCGGCTGCCGCCCCTGCTCCAGCAGCGACGCCGTGCTCTCGCTCAACGCGGCCAGGCCGGTGATGGCGTTGCCGATGGGTTGGCGGTCGGCGGCGAACCCGGACACCAGTTGCCGCATGGAGGTCAGCAGGCTGCCGAACCGGTCGTCGCGCGAGTTGACCGTCTCCAGCACGGCGTTGAGGTTCTCGACCACCTTGCCGATCACGTCGTCCTTGGCGGCCAGCGTGCTGGTCAGCGAGGCGGTGTGGGCGAGCAGGCTCTCCACCGTGCCGCCCTCGCCCTGCAACACCTGGACGATCTCGTGGGACAGCTTGTTGACGTCGTCCGGGTTCAGCGCCTGGAACAGCGGTTTGAACCCGTTGAACAGCATGGTCAGGTCGAGGGCCGGTTTCGTGCGCTCCACCGGGATCAGGCCGCCCGCGGGCAGGCGGTCGGCGATGCGGCCGGCGGGCTGCTCCAGCGCGATGTAGCGCTGGCCGACCATGTTGCGGTACTTGATGGTCGCGGTCACGGCGGCGGACAGCGAACGCCCGTGGTCCACCGAGAACTCGACGTCCACCAGCTCGTCGTCGACCAGCGTCATGCCCTCGACCTGGCCGACCTTCACCCCCGACATGCGCACGTCGTCGCCCTCGGCGACCGCGGTGACGTCGGTGAACCGGGCGGTGTAGGTGGTGGTCGCGCCCACGTTGGTCCCCGCGATGGTCGAGGCGAGGAACGTCGTGGCCGCCACGGTGACCGCCACGAAGAGCAGGAACTTGGTCAGCGGCGCGGCTATCGCCCTCATCGGACCCCCATCAGCAGGCCGGCCCACCCCGGCACCCGGTCCGGCGCGACGGCGTTGACCGGCCCCGCCGGGCAGTGCGGCGTGCCGCCCCGGCGGATGACCGGGTCGTCGCGCCCCGGCACGTACTTCTCCCCCGGCGGCACGACGGTCACGTTGGCGTGCATGCCGGGCTGGTCGGTGCCCTTGCCGAGCACCTGGTCCATCCGGGGCCGCAGGTCGTTGACCGCCACCAGCACGCACGGGAACGACGGCGAGTAGGTGGCCAGCAGCTCCAGCGTCGGGCGGCTGCGGTCGGACAGGCCGACGAAGTTCTCGCCGTGGTCCTTGAAGAACGCCGTGAGGTCGGCGGCGGCCGTGGTCAGGCTGGTGTAGACGGCGTCCAGGTCGGCCCGTTGCTGCGCGATGGTGCGGCTGGTCGTGGTCAGCTCCTTGAGCGCCTGCACGATGTCGGGGCCGGCGTCGGCGTAGACGCCGGAGAGGTCGGCGAACTTGGTGATGTCCTGCTTGAGCACCGGCAGCTGCGGGTTCAGCTCGCGCAGGTAGGCGTCCAGCCTGGTGATGGTCTCGCCGAGCGTCGCGCCGCGCCCGTCCAGCGCCTGGGCCATCGCCGAGAGCGTGGCGGAGAGCTTGTCCGGCCGCACCGCCTGCAACGTGGGCAGCAGGTCGTTGAACACCCGCTCGACCTCGATGGCGCTGGATGTGCGGTCCTGCTCGATCACCGCGCCCTCGCCCAGCGCGCCGGCCGGGTCGTCGGGCAGCTCCAGGCTCACGAACCGCTCGCCGAACAGCGTCTTGGGCAGCAGGCGGGCGGAGACGTTGGCCGGGATGCGCCCCACCTCGTCGGGCCGCATCGACAGCTCGACCTCCGCGCCCGAGCCCCGCGTCCGCACCGCGCCCACCTGGCCGACCTGGACGCCGAGCAGCTTCACGTCCGAGTCCACCTGGAGCTGGTTGCCGACGTGGTCGGTGCGCAGCAGCACGGTCACCCGGGTGGTGAACACCTTCAGGTAAGCCGCGACGGACAGCCCGCACAGCGCGACGATCAGCGCCACGAAGAGCAGCCCCAGCAGCCGTCGCCGGAATGCCATCGGTTATTCTCCGGGAAGGGATTTGTGAATGCGGCCGAAATAACATTACCGACGAGTACGTTACTGTCCGGTGTCCGGCCGCACAAGGAGCCGAAAAGGCTTGTCAGATACGTGACAAAGACTGTGGCACAGACCACTCACGATTCTACAAAAACGGGTTCGACGCTGGCGTGGGGGTGGTTCGTGCGGCTACGAATGGCTGACCCAAGCAGGAGTCGGGGGTGCCCGCATGGTCAAGTTGCTGCACTGCGTCCGGGTGCTGCGCCGCGCCGGTCTGGTGGAACCGCTGCGGCCCGTTCGGGCGGCGCGGTCGTTGGTCGAGGTGCGGGCGCACGGGCCCCTGCTCGGCTCGGTCCTGCGCGGTGCGCGCCACCAGCCCGAAGCGGTCGCGTTGATCGACGAGGACGGCTCGCGGACCTACCGTGAGCTGCACGAACGCTCGGCGGCGCTGGCCCGCGCGCTGCACGGGTCGGGCATCCGCTCCGACCACGTGGTGGCCCTGCTGTGCCGCAACCACCGGGGCGCGGTCGAGGCCATGCTGGCGTGCGCCCGGATCGGGGCGCGGGCGCTGCTGCTCAACACCGGGTTCGCCGGGCCGCAGCTGGCCGACGTGGCCCGGCGGGAGCGGGTGGTGGCGCTGATCCACGACGAGGACTTCGCCGCCGTGGTCGCCGAGGCGCCGCCCGAGGTGGCCCGGTTCCCGACCGCCGACTTCGACGCCTTCGTCGCCGCGGCGCCCACCGCCGAGCCCCCGCGACCGGACCGGCCGGGCCAGGTCGTGCTGCTGACCAGCGGCACGACCGGGACGCCGAAGGGCGCGCACCGCGAGGTCCGGTCGGCGTTCGCGGCCGTTGACTTCCTGGACCGCATTCCGCTGCGGGCGCGCGAGACGTCGCTGATCGCCGCGCCGGTGTTCCACGGTATTGGGTTCGCGCACCTGGTGCTCGCGCTGGGGCTGGGTTCGACGGTCGTGCTGCGCCGCCGGTTCGACGCGCGGGAGGCGGTGGAACTGCTGGCGCGGCACCGGTGCACGGCGATCATGCTGGTCCCGACGATGTTGCGCCGGATCCTCGACATGGGCCCGGTGGAGCTGGAGTCGCACGACCTGTCGGCGCTGCGGGTGGTGCTCAGCTCCGGCTCCGACCTGCCGGCGCCGCTGGCGGAGGAGGCGACGCGGCGGTTCGGCGAGGTGGTGTACGACCTGTACGGCTCGACCGAGGTGGCGGTGGCGACCGTGGCCACGCCGGCGGACCTGCGGGCCGCACCCGGGACCGTGGGCCGGCCGCCGCGCACGTGCGTGGTGCGGCTGTACGACGCGGCCGGGCGGCGGGTGACGCGGCCGGGTGAGGTCGGTCGGGTGTTCGTGGGCAGCGGGCTGCGGTTCAGCGGTTACTCGGGCGGGGGCGGGAAGGACACCCTCGACGGGCTGGTCTCGACCGGCGACCTGGGGCACTTCGACGCGGACGGCCGGCTGTTCGTGGACGGCCGGGAGGACGACATGATCGTGTCCGGCGGGGAGAACGTGTACCCGTCGGAGGTGGAGAACCTGCTGGCCACGCACTACCAGGTGCGGGAGTCGGTGGTGCTGGGCGTGCCGGACGAGGAGTTCGGGCAGCGGCTGCGGGCGTTCGTGGTGCCGGTGCCGGGGGCGCGCCTCGACCCGGAGGCGCTCAAGGTGTTCGTGCGCGACCGGTTGGCTCGGCACAAGGTGCCGCGGGAGGTGGTGCTGCTGCCCGCGCTGCCGCGCAACGCGACGGGGAAGGTGCTGCGGCGCGAGCTGCGGTAGCCCGGGTGGCGGCGCGCGGACCGTGCCGGGGGGGTGCCACCCCGGGCGTGCCGCCCGTCCGCGCCCGGCGGATTTGTCATGGATCGCACGAAGCGTGCCGCCGATTTGTCACCGGGGTGCGCGTTGGTTGACCTCGCGCAAGATCAAAAATACAGTGTTCGGAATCACACCTGAGGCGTTAGGTGGTGGGCGAACCGCATGAACAGAACCGGAGGGCTCCGCGCCCCGGAATTACCGCTCATCGGGAACGTGGACCTGTGGGAGCAACTGCCGGCCGACCTGGCGCCGAAGTTCCGGGCCAACGCGGGCGCGGTGGCCACGGACATGGTCCGGGAAATCCAGTGCTCGATCGCCGAATACTCCCAGAAGCTGGAGGGGATGTTCGGCCAGGTGGTCGTGGAAGGGGTCGAGCAGGCGATCCACCAGTTCATCGACCGGATGGTAGACCCGACCGCGCAGCGCGAGGACCGCGCGAAGCTGTTCCGGCTGCTGGGCAAGCTGGAGGTCAGCGCCGGCCGCAGCCTGGACCTGCTGCAGACCGCCTACCGGATCGGGGCCCGCGTCGCCTGGCGGCGGATCTCCGAGTTCGGGCTGCGCGAACGGGTCCCGCTGGCCACCATGTGCCTCATCGCCGAAGCGATCTTCGCCTACATCGACGAGCTGTCGCTGCGCTCGATGGAGGGCTACGCCGAGGCCCAGGCCCGCCACGCCGGGGCGGTGCAGCGGCGGCGCAAGCGGTTGCTGGACCTGATCCTCGGGGAGCCCGGCTACCACCCCAGCGCGCTGGCCGACCTGGCCGACGCCGCGCACTGGCCGGTGCCGGAGAAGGTCGTCGTGGTCGCGCTGGAGAGGCGCACCGACCAGCACCAGCTACCGATCCCCTCGCTGCACGAGGACATCCTGATGGACCTCGAAGGCAGCGAACCGTGCCTGCTGCTGACCGACCCCGAGCGGCAGCTCGTCGCCCTGGAGCACAAGCTGGGCGGGTGGCGCGCGGCCGTGGGGCCCGTGGTGCCGCTGGCCAAGGCGCGGCGGTCGCTGCGGTGGGCGCGTCGGACGATCACCCTCATCCAGTCCGGCGTGATCGCCGACAAGCCGATGGTGGACACCACCGAGCACCTGTCCACGCTGCTGCTGCTCGGCGACGAGGAACTGCTGCGCGAACTCGTCCGGCGAACCCTCGCGCCACTCGACGGGCTCACGCCCAAGCAGCAACAACGGATGCGCGAGACCATGACCGCCTGGGTCGAGACCCGGGGCAGCGCGCCCGAGGTGGCCTCCTCGCTCGCCGTGCACCCGCAGACCGTGCGCTACCGGCTGCGACAGCTGGAGGAGCTGTTCGGCGACCGCCTGCACGACCCGGACGCGCTGTTCGACATGGGCATAGCGCTGCGCGCCCTGCGGCTGCTCGACTCGCGCCGAACGGCCTGAATCCGAACCGCCTGAATCCGGCGGCCTGAAGCCGAGCCGCGTGCGTGCACCAAGCGGCCGGAAGCCGACGGTCTAGAGCTGCGCGGTCAGGGTCATGTCGAGCTTGTTGTCCGGCCCGGAGATCAGGCCGGTGAACAGCGGGTCGAGCCGCTCGGCACCCCGGCAGCCGGCGAACGCCGGGATGGTGAAGGTCGCCTTCATCGGGATCTTCGCGAGGTCGAACGGCCCCTCCAGGTCGATCGACGCGGGCGTCCGGGTCTTGCAGTCGGGACCGACGTCGAGGAACTGCCCGTTGACGTGGACGTCGCTGAGCTTGATGTGGAGTTGGGAGTTGGCTTTGATCTGGCCCGCCGAGATCTTCCCGACGACCTGCGCCGTGGGGATCAACTCGACTTTCGCGGTGTTGGGCATGAAACCGAACACGATGAAGTAGCCGCTGCTCGGGGGCAGCGTCAGGTCGCCTTTCAGGTCGCCCGTGATCAGGTCGATCTCGGTCTCCAGGCTCCCCGGTCCGATCACCAGGTCGGACTGGAGCCTGGCGACCCGGTTCACCCCGTCGACCTTGTACTTCAGCTTCAGGCCGGCGGCCGGCACGGGCGGCTTGACCTGCGCGTACCGCACGACGTGGCCGCGCGGCAGCAGGGCGAGCACGAGCACCGCCACGACCGCGACGACCAGTGCCACCCTCACCTGCGGGATCCATTCCGGCGCATTCTCGCAAGCTACTTTCCCGACGGCCCGTCGGACAACTGTTACCGCGTGTTCCAGCACCTTCGTGACAAAAACGGACGCCACTCTTGTAGCTGTGCCCACAATCGCTGCGATAGTGCACGGATTGCTTGCCGGGTTTGTTCGGTGAAGCTACCTTACTGATCAGTAGCCGCGATTCGGCTGCCGCGATCGCGTCCTTTGACCCGTTGTCTCGACGAGGAGACGCACATGACCGGTACCAGGAGGAGGCTCGTCGGCGGGCTCGCGGTGGGCGCGGTGGTGCTCGGCGCGGTCGCCGTCGCGGGCGCCGGGGTCGGCGCGGCGGCGACGGCCTCGCTCGCGCTCACCTACAGCTGCCCGTTCCCGCTGATCGGCACGCAGGACATGAGCGTGCGGATCGTCGTGGAGGACCTGCCCGACTCGGCCGTCGTCGGGCAGCCGATCCCGGCGGCGAAGGTCACCGCGACCGCGACCGTGCCGCCCAACGCGACGCAGGGCCTGGCCCTGGTCGGCGCGGCCACCGTCGAGGGGACCGCCAAGGCCAGGACCAAGGTGGACAACGCCGGGACGGTGCTGGACCTCGTGCCCGACCTGGCGGTGGCGAAGACGCCGGTGCCCCCGTCGGGCGCGTTCGACACGGTCGCCACCGGCGGCACGCCCGCGGTGTCGTTCGCCAACGCCGGCCGCACGACCATCTCGATCGGCGACTTCAGCACCACCCTGACCCCGCGCAAGGCCGACGGGTCGGAGACCGGCCTGGGCACGTTCACCTCGGACTGCACGCTCAAGCCCGGCCAGCAGACGCTGCTCCACGAGTTCACCGTCGCGCCCGGCACGACCACCACCACGACCACGACCACCACCACGACGACCCAACCGACGACGACCACCACCACGACCACCACGACGACCCAACCGACGACGACCACCACGACGACCAGCGCCCCGCCCAACGACCCGTTGCGCATCGACTACGGCGTCACCGGCGTGAGCGGCATCAAGAAGCTCGGCTCGGACCTCAAGCTCGGACCGGGCACGCTCAAGACCGAGGTGGACCTGCCCGGCGGCACGTTCGCCGGCGACCTGGCCCTGCCCGACGCGTCGGGCGAGTTCACGCTCTTCGGGTTCATGCCGACCAAGGCCACCGTGCGCCTGATCCCGCAGGGCCGCACCGTCGGCACCATCGCGGCGGGCGCGGTCACCGCCAACGCGAAGGTGACCGTCAAGCTCACCGACGTGCGGGTCCTGGGCATCCAGGTGGTCCGGCCGACCGACGCCTGCCACACGGTCACGCCCAGCTCGATCGACCTGGTCTCCCGACCCGGCTTCGACCCGCTCGCGGGCGGCGAGCTCGCCGGCACCTACGCCATCGACAAGTTCCACCGGTGCGGTCTGGTGACGGCGATCGTGAACGGCGCCATCCCCGGACCCGGCAACACGCTCGACCTGGCCATCGCGAAGAAGTAAAACGCGAAAAGGCCCTTCCGGACCATTCCGGAAGGGCCTTTTCGCGTCAACGGCTCACGCCGTCGGAAGTGTCGTCAGCTGCTCCGGCGACGGCGGCGTGATGGTGACCGGCTTGCCCCAGTCGCGGAACACCGCGGTGATCGTCACCGGCTCGGCGTCGGGCACCGGCGTGCGCAGCTCGGTGCGCACCGGCAGGTCCGCCTCGTCCACCCACAGCTTGAGCACCGACGCCTGCCCGTTCACCGGCACGTGCGCGGTGTACCGGACGGTCCGCCGGCCGCCGACCTCCTCCTGCGCCTTCTCCACCAGCTGCGCGCCCTCGGGCAGCGCCTTGCGGATGTCGGCGGAGTCCCGGATGTGCACGGCCACGTCCGCCATGGCCTGCCCCAACGGGTTGCGGGTGTCCGCCGGGTCGAGCTTGAGCCACGGCTTGTCCGGCTGCGGGGCCTGGCCTTCGGGGATGCGCACGAAGATGCCGTCCGGCACCATCACGTACGCCACCTTCTCCGCGTCGGCGATCGAGATCTCGCACGCGGCGGCGTAGTCGTCGGTCCGCAGCCCGCAACTGCCCTTGCCGTTGGTCGCCAGGTCGAGGTCGACGGTCACCGACCGCTTGCCCTCCGCCGCCACCCGGTTGGCCTCGGCCAGCGCCTGCGGGCTGTCGAAGGTCCGCAGGCCCGACGAGGCCGACTCGCCGGAGCAGGCGGACAGGGACGCGGCGGCCAAGGCGGCCAGGACGACGCGGTGGGCGCGCATGCTTCTCCCCGGAAATGGTCGAATGAATTCGCCGACCGGGACACTGTAACCACGGGGAGAACCATTCTGATCGCCCCGTTCACAGCTCCGAACAAATGCGCAAACAACCCCGCCGGAATTGTCAGCCCGGTGACAAGATCAGGGCTTGCGGACCGAGTCGAGCAGGTTGCGCGCCACCACCCGCAGCTTGGTGTTGCTGGTCTGGGACTCGGCGACCAGGCTCGCGAACGCCTCGTCCGCGCTCACCCCGTGCGCCGCCATGAGCACGCCCTTGGCCTGGTCGATCTCCGCCCGCGAGTCCAGCGCCCGCTCCAGGCTCTTGACCAGCTCCCGCGACCGCTCGTAGCGGCGGAACCCGGTGATGGCGGTGGACGCGGCGGTGGTGAACAGGCGCAACAGGGCCTCGTCGAACGGGTCGAACGCGCGCGGCTCGGAGCTGTAGAGGTTGAGCGCGCCCAGCACCGACCCCTCGACCAGCAGCGGCGCCGACAGGTAGGCCTTGACCCCGGCCCGCTCGGCCGCCGCCGAGAACTCCGGCCACCTCTCCCGCGCGTCGGCCACCCCGACCCGCACCGGCCGCTCGGTCCGCGCGGCCTCCAGGCACGGGCCGTTGCCCGCGGCGTACTGGTCCACGTCGATGGCCACGACCCTCCGGTCGGTCGCGGCGGCGGTCTCCGCACCCTCGGCGCCGACGACGGTGACCGACACGTTCTCCGCGTCCGGGATGACCCGCGACGCCGACTCCACCAGGTGCTGGAGCACCTCGCCCAGCGGCTGCTCGTCGGCCAGCACGGCCGCGAGGTGCTCGAACGCCTCACTCGCCTCGTCCAGCTGTCTCGCCGGAGCTCTGTCGTCGATGCTCACCACCACTGTTTACACCCCACACGCCATAATCGCCGCTACCGGAAGGGGGTGATGCGGTGCGCGTGCTGCTGGTGGAGGACGACGACGGCGTCGCCGACGCGCTGGTGGAGGCCCTGGAGGCCAACGGCCACCACCCGCGGCGGGTGCGGCGCGGCTCGGACGCGCTGACCGCGCACCGGGACTTCGACCTGCTGCTGCTGGACCTGGGGCTGCCCGACACCGACGGCCTGGAGGTGCTGCGCAAGATCCGCAAGGTGGCGCAGACGCCGGTGCTGGTGCTGACCGCGCGCGGCGACGAGCGGTCCATCGTGCGCGGGCTGCGCCTGGGCGCGGACGACTACCTGGTCAAACCGGTCCGGCTGGGCGAGCTGCTGGCCCGGATGGACGCGGTGGCGCGGCGCAGCGTCCGGGTCGGTCCGGCCGACCGGGTGGTGCGGGTCGGGGACGTGTCGATCGACCTGGAGGGCCGGCGGGTCGTGGTCGGGGCGGCGGAGGTGCCCCTGACCACCAAGGAGTTCGACGTGCTGGCGGCGCTGGCGCGGCGGGCGGGCACGGCGGTGAGCCGCCAACAGCTCATGGACGAGGTGTGGGGCGACGCGTACCTGGCGGTGTCGCGGTCGCTGGACGTGCACCTGGCGGGGCTGCGGGCCAAGCTCGACCGGCCCGGCCTGCTCACCACCATCCGCGGGTTCGGCTACCGGCTGGCCTCCGGGGACGGCGACTAGATGCGCCGCCGCCTGCTGCTGGTGCTGCTGCTGTTCTCCGCCGCCGCCGTGACGGCCTTCGCCGTGCCGCTGCTGTCGGCGACCGCGACCGAGCGGACCCAGCGGTTCCTGATCAGCCGGACCGCCGACCTGGACCGGTTCGCGGCGCTGGCGCAGCAAGCGGAGACCTCCGGCGACAACGCGGCGCTGGTGGACGAGGTGACCGCGTACGTCGCCCTGTACGGGGAGCCGGTCGTGGTGGTGGACGCGCGCCGGCAGCCGGTGGCGCAGGCCGGGCTGAGCGCCGACGACCCGGCGCTGGCCGACGTGCTGGACGCGGCGCTGCGCAACCAGCCCGCGCCGACCGTGCCGACGATCAAGCCGTGGTCGTCGGGGACGGTGGTGTTCGCGCGGCCGGTCGGGACGGGCACGCGGGTGGCGGGCGCGGTGGTGCTGCGGGCGTCGCTGGAGCGGGCGGCCGGGGACGTGATGTCGCGGTGGCTGCTGGTGCTGGCGGGCGCGCTGACGGCCGCCGGCGGGTCGCTGCTGCTGGTGCTGGCGCTGGCGCGGTGGCTGCTCAAGCCGTTGGCCGACCTGGCGGTCGGGGTGCGGGCGGTGGCGGCGGGCGAGCGGCGGGCGCACGTGCCCGGCCGCAGCGGTCCGCCCGAGGTGCGGGAGCTGTCGGAGTCGTTCAACCGGATGTCCGACGCGGTGACCGAGGCGGCCGACCAGCAACGGCGGCTCATCGCCGACGCCTCCCACCAGCTGCGCAACCCGATGGCGGCGCTGCGGCTGCGGATGGACACGTTGAGCGCGCAGGTCAAACCGGAGGGCCGGCGGGTCTACCAGGCCGGGGTGGCGGAGTTCGAGCGGCTGGAGTCGCTGCTGGACGGGCTGCTGGCGCTGGCGTCCGCGGAGAGCACGGCCACCGAGGTGGCCGCCGGCGGACGTGAGCCGGAACTGGCCGACCTGGGCACGGTGGTGGCCGACCGGGCCGACTTCTGGCAGGTGCCCGTGCCACCGGCCCCGCGGGTCCCGGTCCTGGTGCGGTGCCCGGAGTCCGACCTCGCCCAGGTGCTGGACGTGTTGCTGGACAACGGCATCAAGTACGGCGGCGCGGTCCGGGTGAGCCTGGGCGCGGACCGCGCGGCGGGCGTCGGCTGGGTCCAGGTGTCCGACGACGGGCCCGGCCTGACCGACGAGGAACTCGCCCTGGCCACGGAACGCTTCTGGCGCGGCCGGACCGACCAGCCCGGCACCGGCCTGGGCCTGGCCATCGCCGACCGCCTGGTCCGGGCCCGCGGCGGCACCCTGGAACTGTCCACTGTGGACGGCCTGGTCGCGCGGGTCGTCCTGCCCCTGGAGCCGACGCTGTGAACCGCCGCCTGTTCCTCCTGGCCCTGCTGACCGCCGGCTGCACCTCGAACCCGTCCACCGCCGGCCTGCGCATCGCCGCCGGCGAGAAGGGCGGCCTGTACTACGACTTCGCCACCCTGCTGGCGGCCCAACTCCCGGGCGTGGTCGTGGAGACCCAGGGCAGCCTGTCGAACCTGGAGCTGCTGCGCGACGGCGGCGCCCAGATCGCGTTGGCCCTGGCCGACTCGGCCCGCACCGCCGACCCGGCGCTGGAACTGCGCGCCCTGGGCCGGGTGTACGAGAACTACCTGCAACTGGTCGTGCGCGAGGACGACCCGGCCCAGACCGTCATGGACCTGGCCGGCCGCCGCGTGTCGCTGGGCGCCGCGGGTTCGGGCGCGTCGCTGTCCGGCGAGCGGATGCTCGCCACCACCGGCCTGGACCGGTCCGTGCGGGTCGAGCACCTCCGGTTGGCCGAGGCGGCGCAGGCGCTGGCCGAGGGCGGGATCGACGCGCTGCTGTGGTCCGGCGGCGTGCCGACCCCCACGCTGGCCCGGCTCCCGCGCATCCGCCTGCTGCCGCTCGCGGGGTTGCTCGGCGGGCTGCGGGCGGCGCACGGTTCGGTGTACGAGCAGGTGCCGGTGCCGGTCGGCGTGTACGGGGCGGTGCGCGAGGTGCCCACCATCGGCGTGGCGAACCTGCTGGTGTGCCGGGCCTCGCTGCCCGACGAGGTGGCCGCCGAGGTGACCAGGACGCTGGTGTCCCGGGCGGCGGCCCTGGTCCCCGAACAGGCCCTGGGCACCCAGTTCCTCGACGTGCGCAGCCTCATCGGCACCGCCGGCCTGCCACTGCACCCCGGCGCCGCCGAGACGTACCGGGACCTGCACGGCTAGCTGTTGCTGAGGTAGGCGTCCCGCAGCCAGTCCAGCGTCTCGTCGTCGATGTCGTCGGCGCTGGAGATGGCGATCCGCACGGTGATCGTGTCGTTGCCCAGCGACCCGGCCCCTTCCAGCCGTCCCGAGGGTTCCTGGGCGGCGAGCCGGAGGCCGAGGTCCACGCGGGTGCGGGTGCTGGCGCGGACGACGGCGAACGTCCGCCGCGGCGAGACCAGGGCGACGTAGGTCTTGCGGGCCTGGACGTGCATGGGGCCGAGCAGGGCGGCTTCGGCGAGCAGGCGGTCGAGGATGGGCCGCAGCTCGGGCCGGTCGGCGTACTGGCGGTCGACCAGCTCGTCGGAGGAGGCGGTGGCGAACTCGGGGTAGCCGAAGCGCTCCATGACCAGCAGCATCTGCGCGTACCCCGGGACCTGCCGGTCGCGCAGCCAGTCGCGCAGCTCGACCTCGGTGGCGGCCCCGGACTCCAGCACCCGCCGGTTCCACTCGGGGACCCCTTCACCGGTGGTGCGCCACAACAGGTCAGCGGACCAGTCGACCATCTCGCGCCAGCTCTGCACCTGCACCATGCCCCTCATCCTGCCGCCAAGCCCGCCCGCTCGCGCGCGAAGCGTTCCCCGTTCGCGCGAACCGGCGGGTGGCGGCTGGAAGGGGTGGAGCGCCCGGCCTCAGGGCAACCGCTGCCCGAGCAGGAGGGCGCCGGCGACGGCGACCAGCCCGGCGAGCGTCCCGAGGACCACCCACGGCCGGCTGGCGTCGGCCTGCTTCTTCTCGTACCCGATCTGCTCGCCCAGCGTGTCGTAGACCCGCCGCAGCTCCTCGGCGCTGGCGGCCTTGAAGAACTCGCCCCCGGACAGCTTGGCGATCTCCTTCATGGAGTCGTCGTCCACGGGCACCTCCTGCCGCCGCCCCTCGATCTCGACCACGCCGTCCTCGGTGCCGAACGAGATGGTGGAGATCGGGATGCCGGCCTTCTTGGCGTCCTCGGCCGCGTCGAACGCCCGCCGCGTGCCGACGGTCTCCTTGCCGTCGGTCATCAGCACGATCCGCGCCGGCGGCGGCCCGTCGGCCCCGCCCACGACCTTGCCGAACGAGTCGATCGCCGCCAACGCCGCCACGATCGCGTCGCCGGTCGCCGTGGCCTGCGCCAGCTTCAACCCGTCGATGCTCTGCGTCACCGCGCCGCGGTCGGTGGTCGGGGCGACCAGCACCGTGGCGCTGCCGGCGAACGAGATCAGCCCGAGGTTGATCCCCGGCGTCAGCCCGTCCGCGAACGACTTCGCCGCCACCTGCGCCGCCTCCAGCCGCGACGGCTGGACGTCGGTCGCCTTCATCGACAGCGACGTGTCGATCACCAGCATCACCGTCGCCCGGTTGCGCGGCACCTTCTGCTCGGCGGTCGGGCCGGCCAGCGCGACCGTCAGCAGGATGAACGCCACCAGCAGCACCGCCGCCGGCGCGTGCCGCCACCAGCCCTGCTTCTTCGGGGCGACCTTCTCCAGCATGGACAGGTTGGCGAAGCGCAGCATCCGCTTGCGCATCACCCGCTGGATCACCACGTACAGCGCCGCCACCGCGAACACCGCGATCAGCAGCAGGAACCACCACGGCGCGGTGAAACCCGAGAAGCTCATCAGGCCACCCCTCCCGACCAGCGGCGCTTGCGGGCCACCACGAAGCGCACGGTGTCGGCGATCCAGTCCGAGTCGGTCCGCAGGACCAGGTGCCCGGCGCCGGCCTGGCGCAGGCCCGCCGCCACCGCCGCGCGGTGCTCGGCCGCCGCCGCCGCGAACTCGCGGCGCAGCAACGGCGAGGCCACGACCTCGCGCTGCCGGCCGGTCTCCGGGTCGGCCAGCACGACGGTCCCGACCTCCGGCAGGTCGATGTCGCGCGGGTCCACGACCTCGATGGCCACCAGGTCGTGCCGCGCGGACAGGGCGCGCAGCGGGCGCTGCCACTCCGTGCCGCCCAGGAAGTCCGAGATCACCACGACCAGGCCGCGCCGACGCGGCGGCCGGCGCAGCTGCTCGACCAGCTCGGCCAGCGACCCGCGCGTGCCCTCGGGCGCGCGGGGCGTCTCGGCCACCTTGCGGATCAGGCCGCGCGCGTGCGCCAACCCGCCCCGGGCCGGCACGCGGACCAGCTTCTCGCCGGTGGACACCAGCGCGCCGATCCGGTTGCCGCCGCCGCGGGTCAGGTGGGCGACGGCCGCCGTGGCGGCCACGACCAGGTCGCGCTTCTCGCACACGGCGGTGCCGAAGTCCAGCGACGGGGACAGGTCGATCGCGACCCACGTCTCCAGCTCGCGGTCGGCCACCGTCTCGCGGATGTGCGGCACGGTGGTGCGCGCGGTGACCGCCCAGTCCATCCGGCGCACGTCGTCGCCGGGCTGGTAGGGCCGGGCCTCGCCGGGTTCGGACCCCGGTCCGGGGACCAGGCCCAGGTGGTTGCCCTGCAGCAGGCCGTCCAGCCGGCGGCGGACCTCCAGCTCCAGGGTGCGCAGCGCGGCCTCCATGCGACCGCCGTGCAGGACCGGCGGGGCCCAGGCGGGCCGCGCCGAGGGCTCTTCGGAGGTCACGGCCTACCCGCGGGCTGCGGCGCCTGCGGACGGGCGGAGACCTGCGGCAGCGGCACGGTCTGGAGCACCCGCGTGATGATGTGGTCCAGCGGCACGCCGTCGGCCAGCGCGTCGTAGGACAGCACGAGCCGGTGCCGCAGCACGTCCGGCACCACGTCCACGACGTCCTGGGGCAGCACGTAGTCCCGGCCGCGGACCAGGGCCAGCGCGCGGGCGGCGGCGATGATGCCCAGCGAGGCGCGCGGCGAGGCGCCGTAGGCGACCCAGCCGGCGACGTCGGTGAGCTGGTGCTCCTTGGGCGCGCGGGTGGCGATGACCAGCCGCACCACGTAGTCGACCAGCGCGTGGTGCACGAACACCTTGGACGCCACGCCCTGCAGGCGGACCAGTTCCTCGGGGCTGAGCACCTGGTGCGGGACCGGCGGCTCGACGCCCATCCGGTAGACGATCTCCCGCTCCTCCTCCGCGGTCGGGTACTCGACCTGGATCTTGAACAGGAAGCGGTCGCGCTGCGCCTCGGGCAGCGGGTAGACGCCCTCGTTCTCGATGGGGTTCTGGGTGGCCAGCACCAGGAACGGGGTGGGCATGGGGAAGGTCCGGCCGCCGATCGACACGTGCCGCTCGGCCATGACCTCCAGCATCGCGCTCTGCACCTTGGCGGGCGCGCGGTTGATCTCGTCGGCGAGGACGAAGTTGGCCACGACCGGGCCGAGTTCGACGTCGAAGCTCTCGCTGCCCTGGCGGTAGATGCGGGTGCCGAGGATGTCGGCGGGCACCAGGTCCGGGGTGAACTGGACGCGCGAGAACGAGCCGCCGACGACGTTGGCGAACGTCTCCACGGCCAGGGTCTTCGCCACGCCGGGCACGCCTTCGAGCAGCAGGTGCCCCTTGGCCAGCAGGCCGACGAGCATGCGCTCGACCAGCCGGTCCTGGCCGACGATCACCCGCTTGACCTCGAACACGGTGCGTTCGAGCAACTGGGCGTCACGAGCCGGCGTGTTGGGCGCCTCGGCGGCGGGCTCGGACAACGGTCCTCCTAGACGGGGTTGTGCGACGGTCCCCAAGTCTTCCCTGTCGGCGGTGTGGCGCTTGTGAAGGGGTCCTAACGCCCGAGATCACCCGGCGTGTCCACATCGCTGGTCTCTTCGGGTGAACCGGCGACCCGGACGGGGAGCAGGGAGGCGACGACGGACCGCACCGACCGGTCGCGCGGGTCCGCCGGCAGGGCGGCGCGCAGGTCGTCGGTGCGCCAGACCCCGGTCAGCCACTGCTCACGGCCATCTCGGTCGACCAGCACCGCGGACTCCCCCACCGCCACCAACCGGGCCACGGTGGCCGCGGTGACGCCCGGCTGGTCCACGGCCAGCACCACCACGCGCGGCGCGGTCACCAGCGCGATCCCGGCGGCCAGCCCCGCCACCGGTCCCCCGCCGGGCGGTTCCTCGCGCGTCCACACGACCCCCGGCACGGGTCGCTCCGGCCCCACGACCACGATCCGGCGCGCGCCGCGCACGGCGTCCAGCGCGTGGTCCAGCAGGGTCCGCCCGCCGACCTCGACCGCGGCCTTGTCCACCCCGCCGAGCCGACTGCCCCGCCCGCCGGCCAACACCACGGCGTCCCACGCGTCGTCCACGGGTTCGATCATCACACCCCGGGCCAGGTGTCGTCGGGAACGCGGGTTCCCGACGACACCTCTTCCCCCCGGTCCCGCCACGCGACCGGCCGAACCACGTGCCCCCCGGGTCGGACGTGGACCGCGTGCCGCCGCCCCCGCCCTTCCCCGTCGGGTTCGACCGCGTTGACAGGATGTCGGCAGCGTATGGCGCGATTGTGGAACGATCCTTGAATCCGCAGGTCGCGGTGGTCGACAGGGGGTTGGGTGTTCACGGTCTTGGGCTCGGTGGGCGCGTGGTCGCGCGGCCGTCCGGTGGATGTCGGACACGCCCGTCAGCAGTGCGTGCTGGTGGCGCTGGTGGTGGACGCGAACCGGGTGGTGCCGGCGGACGTGCTCGTGTCGCGGGTGTGGGGGGCGGAGGCGTCCCCGCGCGCCCGCAACACGCTGCACACCTACCTGGCGCGGCTGCGGCGCGCCCTCGAACCGGACTTCACCCTGGAACGCCGGTCCGGCGGCTACCTGCTCGCCGTCGACGAGGACGCGGTGGACCTGCACCGGTTCCGCCGGCTGACCGCGGCGGCGCGGGCCGCCGGGTCCGACGACGAGGCGTTCGCCCTGCTGGAAGAGGCGCTGGGGCTGTGGCGGGGTGAGGCGTTCACCGGTCTGGACACGGAGTGGCTGACGGCCGTCCGCTCGGCGCTGAACACCGAGCGGACCGCCGCCGAGCTCGACCACGCCGACCTGGCGCTGCGGTCGGGCCGCCACGACGAGGTGCTGCCCCGGCTGCTGGTCCGCGCCGGCGAACGACCGTTGGACGAGCGGCTGGCCGCGCAGCTGCTCACCGCGCTGTACCGGGCGGGGCGGCAGGCCGACGCGCTGACCCACTACGAACTCGTCCGCCGCACGCTGGCCGACGAGCTGGGCGCCGACCCCGGGCCGGCGTTGCGAGAGCTGCACCGGCAGGTGCTCACCGCCGACCCGGCGCTGGACTGGACGCCCGCGCCGGAGCCCGCGCACCGGACCGCCGTCCCCCGGCAGCTGCCCGCCGCGCCCCGGCTGTTCACCGGGCGCGGCGACGACCTGGCCCGGTTGACCAAGGCGTTGGACGTGGGCGACGGGGTGCCGGTGTCGGTGGTCGGCGGCGCGGGCGGCATCGGCAAGACGTGGCTCGCGCTGCACTGGGCGCACCAGCACCTGGAGCGGTTCCCGGACGGCCAGCTGCACGTCAACCTGCGTGGTTTCGCGCCGTCCGGCGACCCGGTGCCGCCCGAGGTGGCGTTGCGCGGGTTCCTGGAGGCGCTGGGCGTGGCGGCCTCGGCCGTGCCCGCCGACGTGGACGCGCGGGCCGCGCTGTACCGGAGCCTGGTGGCCGGCCGGCGGCTGCTGGTCCTGCTGGACAACGCGGCCGACTCGGCGCAGGTCGCGCCGCTGCTGCCGGGCAGCCCGACGTGCGCGGTGGTGGTGACGAGCAGGCGGCGGCTGCCCGGCCTGGTGACCGGGCACGGCGCGCACACCGTGGAGCTGGACGTGCTCGGCGACGCCGAGGCGCGCGACCTGCTGGCCCGGCACCTGGGCGCGGACCGGGTGGCGGCCGAGCCGGACGCGGTGGCCGAACTGGTGGCGTGCTGCGCGGGCCTGCCGCTGGCGCTGGCGATCACGGCGGCGCGCGCGGCGGCGCACCCGACGTTCCCGCTCGCGGTGTGGGCGCGGGAGCTGCGGTCGATCGGCCTGGCCGCGTTGGACACCGGCGAGCCGGGGTCCGGTCTGGACGCGGTGTTCTCGTGGTCCTACCGGGCGCTGCCGGAGCCGACGGCGCGGGTGTTCCGGCTGCTGGGCGCGGTGCCGGGGCCGGACATCGGCCTGTCCGCCGCCGCCGCGCTGACCGGTCTGCCGCGCCCGCGCGCGCTGGCGGCGCTGCGCGAGCTGACCGCGGCGCACCTGGTGCAGGAGCACGCGCCGGACCGGTTCCGGCTGCACGACCTGCTGCGCCTGTACGCGGCGGAACTCGCGGCCGAGTGCCCCGAGGCGGAGGCGGCCGAACGCCGGCTGGTCGACTTCCACCTGCACACGGCGTTCGCGTTCACCCGGGTCACCGAGCCGTACCGGGTGCCGATCACGCTGGACGACGCGCCCGCCGGGTGCGTGCCCGACCCGCCGGTCGGGGACCCGTGGGAGTGGTTCGCGGTCGAGCACCAGTCCCTGCTGGCCGTGCAGCGGCTAGCGGCACGGCGCGGGTGGCACAAGGCGGTGTGGCAGTTCGCGTGGACCCTGGACGACTACCACTTCCGCCAGGGCCTGCTGGCCGACGAGTACGCCGTGTGGGAGGCGGGCGCGGCGGCGGCGGAAGCGCTGTCCGACCACGACGTGCGCACGCGGGCCCACCGCCTCCTCGGCTACGCGGCCAACGACCTGGGCCGCATCGACGAGGCCCTGGACCACATGCGCCGGGCGCTGGCGCTGTCCGAGCAGGCGGGCGACCTGCTCGCCCAGGCCCACACCCACTACGCCCTGTCCCGGTCCCTGTGCGACTCGGGCGACCCGGCCGCCGCGCTGAACCACAGCGAGCGGTCCCTGGTGCTGTACCGGCGGTTGGAGGACGAGGTGGGCGTGGCCGACGCCCTCAACGCGGCGGGGTGGCACGCGACCCACCTGGGCCACGCCGACCGCGCCGAGGCCATGCTGACCGAGGCGCTGGACCTCTACACCGCGCAGGACAACACGGCGGGGGTGGCCAACACGCAGGACAGCCTGGGCCTGCTGGCCCACCAGACGGGCCGCCACGCCGACTCCCGGGACCACTACGAGCGCGCCCTGGCCCTGTTCCGCGAACTGGGCCACTCCTACGAGGAGGCCAACACCCTCGAACGCCTGGGCCACGTCCTGACCGACCTGGGCGAGCACGACCTGGCCCGCCGCACGTGGCGCGAGGCCCTCCGCCTGCACACCGCCCAACACCGGACCGCCGAAGCCGACCGCGTCCGCGCCGCCCTCGGGGAGTGAACCGGGTCACACCGGTGGACGCGCGGGGGTGCCCGCCGGGTTTCCCGGGCGCCAACGACAACACTGCGGAAGGGGGCGACGTGCGCGACGGGTTCGACGAGTTCGTCGCCGATCGACTTGATCGGCTCTTGCGCTACGCCACCGCGATGACGTGCGACAAGCACCTGGCGAACGACATCGTGCAGGACGTGCTGCTGCGCGCCCGGGACCGGTGGGCGCGGATCGCGGCGATGGACGCGCCGTACCTCTACGTCAAGCGCATGGTGACCAACGAGTACCTCTCGTGGCGCCGGCGGCGGGCCGCGCGGGACGTGTCCGCCTCGCACGCCGCCCTGGAGGAGGTCGCGCCGCCGGTCGCCGACCACGCCGCGCGGCACGCGGAGCGCGACGCCATGCGGCGGCGGATCGCCGTGCTGCCGCGCCGGCAGCGGGCGGCGCTGGTCCTGCGCTACTACGAGGACAGCACGGACGCGGAGATCGCCGCCGTGCTCGGCTGCACGGAGAGCACCGTGCGCAGTCACATCTCACGCGCGCTGAAGACGTTGCGCGTCAACGAGAACACGCCGGTGGAGGTGCTTCGGTGACCGATCGGGAGATGCTCATCCGCGAGGCCATCGCGGCCGAGGCCGCCGAGGCGGTGGACGCGCGCGAGGTGATGGCCCAACTGCACCGCCGCCGGGCCCGCCGCCGGACGGGACCGCTGCTCGCGGTGGCCGCGCTGACCGTGACGGCGGCGGCCGTGGCGGTGGTGGTGCCGATGACGGTGTCCCGCGACGCCGCCCCGAGCCCCGGCTCGTCCTCGACCGCCACCACCCCGCTCGCGCCGCAGAACGTGCTGCTGGTCGGCCTGGACGAGGCGGCGCACGCCGACAGCGTCGCGCTGGCCCGGGTGACGCCGTCCGGGGTGGCCGTGGTGTCGCTGCCCCGCGACTCGTGGGTCGAGGTGCCGGGCCAGGGCCCGGAGCGGCTCACGCTGGTCTACACGAAGGCGCACGAGTCGGGCGGTGTCCAGGCCGGCGCGCAGGCGGTGGCGCGGACCGTGGAAGCGCTGACCGGGGTGTCGGTCGACCACCACGCCGTGGTGGAGATGAGCGCGTTCGCCAAGCTCGCCGACGCCGTCGGCGGGGTCGAGGTGTGCGTGAACGGGGCGACGAAGGACGTCCAGACCGGCGCGGAGTTCCCGGCCGGGCGGCAGGTCGTGTCCGGCGAGCGCGCGCTGGACTTCGTGCGCCAGCGCTCCGGCCTCCGCATGGGCGACCTGGACCGGGTGCGCCGGCAGCAGGCGTTCCTGTCCGGCCTGGGCGCGAGGCTGCTCGACCGGTCCTTCCTGGACGACACCGCCAAGGTCACGGGCCTGTTGGGCGTGATCCGGTCGAGCGTGCGGACCGACGAGGGCTGGGACCTGCTCGCCTTCGCCCGCGGCCTGACCGCCGGCGCGCCGATCCGGACCACGACCATCCCGGTGCTGCACGAGGACCACCCGACGGCGGGCAGGGTGGTGCGCCCCGATCCGCCGGCGGTGCGGGAGATGATCGGCACGTTCTTCGCCGACCAGCCCGCGGGTGCTCCGGGCACCACCCCGACGCCGGGCGGCGGCCCGGTCTGCGTGGACTGACGGCTCAACCCGCTGTGGCTCGTCACCGACCGGTGGCGAGCCACAGCCGTCTTCTAGAGCAGGCGGACCGCGTACGGCATGATGCCGCCGTAGCGGACGGGGGCCACGCGGACCGACGAGCCCGAGTACGGGGCCTCCACCATCATGCCGCCGCCCAGGTACAGGGCCACGTGCGTGCCGCCGCCCGGACCCCAGAACAGCATGTCGCCGCGCCGCATCTGCGCCAGCGGCACCTTGCGGCCCGAGTTGTACTGGTAGCCGCTGTAGTGCTGGAGGTACACGCCCACACCGGCGAACGCGTACATCATCAACCCCGAGCAGTCGAAGCCGACGGTGTAGTAGTCGCCGTACGAGTCGCCCACGCCCCAGTCGCGCACGCCCACGGTCGGCCCGTTGTAGTTGCCGCCGCCCCACGAGTAGCGCACGCCCAGTTGCGACATCGCCCGCGCCACAACGGTTTCCACGCCGCCGCCGCTGGGCGCGGACACCGGCTGGTTCACCGGCGCGCTCGGCTTGGCGGCCAACGCGGCCTGGCGGGCGGCTTCCTCGTCCTCGCGGCGCTTCTGCTCGACCCACTGGTCGTACTGGGCGCGCTGGCCCTCCAGGCTCTGCACCGCGCCCAGCGCCTGGCTCAACTCGCTCTCGACGCGGGCCTTGTCGCCCTCGATCGCCGCCGCCCGCGCCGCCTGGCCCTGCTGCGCCTGCGCGGCGGCCTGGTGGGCGGAGTCGGCGTCGCGCCTGGCCTGGTCGGCCGCCTCCTGCTTCCGGTCCGCGACCTCCAGCGCCGCGCGGGCCGCCGCGTCCTTGTTCGCCTTCTCCGAACGCGCCCACTCCACGTCGTCCAACGCGTTGAGGTTGGCGTCACCGACCGCCGCGAGGAGCTGGTTGCGGGCCAGGAGGTCCTCCGGGCTGGACGCGCCCAGGTACGCCGACAGCGACCCGACCGTGCTGCCCTGCTGGTAGCTGGCGGCGGCGAACTCGTCCAGGTCGCGGCGCGCGGTCTCGACGGCCTGGCTCGCGGCGTCGGCCTCGGTGCGGGCGGCGTCGGCGGCCTGCCGGGCCTTGGCGGCCTCGTCCCGCGCGGCCTCCAGGTCCACGCGGGCCTTGTTGGCCAGCTCCATCTTGTACGCGACGTCGTCGGTGACGCGGCGCAGCTCCGCCTCGGCGGCGGTCAGCTGACCGGTCAGCTCGCCGACCCGGGCGGCCTTGGCGTCGGCCTCGCGCCGGGCCGCGCCGATCTGGTCGTCACCGGGGTTGGGCGGCGGCGGGGGGACCGCTGCCGCCACCGCGGGGAACAGCACGAGCGCCGCGGCCATCATGATCACCCACCGAGTCACGACACCCGCCTCCCCACCCCGCTCGGCCGAACCGCGTTCCACCGAATGGCTTCACGCGGACACGTTCCGAGACTGTGCCACTTCAGCACCAAGGTTTCCAATTGACCCGGCAAGAACTTCAGCCACATGGGTCACAGATGTTTACCCGTGGTGTGTGCTAGTTGACCTTGCGCTCCAGATCGGCCCAGTACGGCTCGCGCAGCTTGAACTTCTGCACCTTGCCGGTGGCGGTGCGCGGGATCGCGTCCCGGAACTCGACCGACGTGGGCGCCTTGTACCCGGCGAGCCGCTGCTTGCAGTGGGCGATCAGCTCGGCCTCGCTCGCCCGCGCGCCCTCGGCCAGCACGACCAGCGCCTTGATCGTTTCACCCCACTTGTCGTGCGGCACGCCGATGACCGCCGCCTCGGCGACCGCGGGGTGGCTGAACAGGGCGTCCTCGACCTCGATGGACGACACGTTCTCCCCGCCGGTGATGATCACGTCCTTCTTGCGGTCGGAGATGGTCAGGTGGCCCTCGTCGTCGAGCGTGCCGCCGTCACCGGTGTGGAACCAGCCGTCCTCGATCGCCTCGGCGGTGGCCCGCGGGTTGCCCCAGTAGCCGGCCATGACGTTGTTGGTGCGGGCCATGACCTCGCCGCTGTCGGCGATGCGCAGCCGCACCCCGAGCCCCGGCGCGCCGGCCCGGGACAGCTTGCGCGCGCGTTCCTCGGCGGGCAGGTCGTCGTCGCCGGGGCGGGTCCGGTTGAACGTGAGCAGCGGCGAGGTCTCGGTCAGGCCGTAGAGCTGGAGGAACTCCCACCCGAGCTCCTCCCCCACGCGGGCGATGGTCCGGCTGGGCGGCGGCGCGCCGGCGCACACGATGCGCACCTTGTCGCGGCCGGGGATCTCGCCGTCCCACGCCTGCGCGGCGTCCAGCACGGAGTTCCACACGGCCGGCGCGCCGCACATCAGGGTGACGCCGTGGTCGCGGACGCGCCGCAGGATCTCCGCGCCGTCCACCTTGCGCAGCACCACCTGCGGCACGCCCAGGCCCGCCAGCCCGAACGGCATGCCCCAGCCGTTGCAGTGGAACATCGGCAGGACGTGCAGGTAGACGTCCCGCTCCCACGCGCGGGTGTGCATGGCGAAGGTGACGGCGTTGAGCCAGATGTTGCGGTGCGTCATCTGGACGCCCTTGGGCCGGGCCGTCGTGCCGGACGTGTAGTTGATCGTGGCGGTGGCGTCCTCGTCCGGCTCGGACCACGGGCGCGGCTCGGTGTCGAAGCGCAGGAGCCCTTCGGTCTCCTCGCCGAGGGTGAAGCGGTGGCGGGCGGTGGCCGCGTCCAGGTCCAGCTCGGGGTCCACGAGCAGCACGGACGCGCCGCTGTGCTCGACGATGTAGGACACCTCGTCGGGCCGGAGCCGGAAGTTGACCGGCACGCAGATCCGGCCGCTCGCGGGGACGGCGTGCAGGAGTTCGAGCAGGCGGGCGGAGTTGTGGCTGACGACGGCGACGCGCTCGCCCTCCCCCACGCCCAGCGCGTCCAACCCGGCCTGCCAGGCGCGGACCCGGCGGGCGAACTCGCGGTAGGTCGTGGTGGGGACGGGAGCGGCGGGCTGGTCGGGTTCGTCGACAGTGGCGGTGGTGTCGGCGTGGACGTGCTCGGCGCGGTGGAGGAAGTCGGCGACTGTGAGGGGTACGCGCATACGGGAGGACCTTATTGACCCGCGTCACACCCGGCTACTCACCGGTTCAGCCGGAGGCCGGCACGAAACCACCGGCTCAGCCGGAGGCCGGCACGAAACCACCGGCTCAGCCGGAGGCCGGCACGAAACCACCGGCTGAGCCGGACGCCGGCACGAAACCACCGGCTCAGCCGGAGGCCAACACGAACCGGCGGTGCAGCGGCTGCGGGTCGCGGGCCTGGTCGCCGTGCGCGAGGACGAAGCCGCGCAACGGATCGCGCGGTGTGACCGGGTCGCGCATGACGACCCAGCTCACGTTCTCGCCGAAGTCCGGTGTGGTCAGCGAACCCTCGTAGCGGTAGAACCCGCCGGGCGGGAGCAGCGCGGGCAGGTCGAGCGTCGTCGGCGGTTCGGCCGCCTGCGCTCCGTCCCGCTCGCCCAGGTTCAGCAGGACGGCCACGGCCACGACCCGCAGCCCGTCGTCGGCGCGCACGTGGACCGCGTGCAGCTCCGCGTCGAACCGCCGCCCGCTCACCCAGTGCTCGCTGGGCCGGTGGAAGTGGACGTTGGCCAGCTCGAAGCGCTCGCCGTCGAGCTTGACCCAGTGCCTGTCCACGGGCCGCAGGCGGTGGCCGTGGGCCGCCCGCTCGACCTCGAACCGGCCCTCGTGCCAGCCCACCTCGAAATCGACCGCGGCCTTCACGGCCCGGCGCACGTTGATCGGTGACTGTTGCTCCCCCATGAGCACATCGTCCCAGCTCCCGGGCTTCCCAGGAGGGTGAAAGACGATCACCGTCGGGTGATCACCAGGTGCTCGGGTCGCCCCACGTCCGCACCGGGCCCGAGTCCACCACGGGCACGGCCACCAACTCCGGCACGGTCTCCTCCACCGGCCCGCGCACGAGCGCCGCCGCGACGCCGTCATAAGGGGTCGGCTCGTCGTTGCAGATCACCACGACCGCGCCGGCCTGCGCCGCCAGCCCGACCAGCCCGGCCGCCGGCTCCACCGTCAACGACGTCCCGACCACCAGCATGAGGTCGCAGTCCAACGCGGCCACCCGCGCCACCCGCAGCACGTCGGGGTCCAGGGGCTCGCCGAACGCCACCGCGGTGGACTTCAACGTCCCGCCGCACGTGGTGCAGTCCGGGTCCTCCTCCCCCGCGCGCACCCGCGCCACCGCGTCCGCCATCGAGCCCAGCGCGCCGCAGTCCGCGCACACGGTTCCGAGCATCGACCCGTGCAGCTCGACCACGGCCGACGACCCGGCCCGCTGGTGGAGGCCGTCGACGTTCTGGGTGAGCAGCGTCCGCAACCGCCCGACGCGCTGCAACTGCGCTATCGCCCGGTGCGCCGCGTTGGGCGACGCCGCCCAGAGGGGGTGCTCGACCCGGAACCGCCACGCGGCCCGCCGCACGGACGGGTCGTTCAGGTAGCTCTCCAGGGTGTACTCACGTCCCAACCGGGTCCACAGCCCGGACGTCCCGCGGAAGTCGGGGATGCCCGACGCGGTCGAGACCCCGGCCCCGGTGAGCACGGTGATCCGCCGCGCGGCGGCCATCGCGTCCCGTGCGTCCATGCCCCCACCCTCGCACGCCGCCGGTTTGCGAGCATGACCCGGTGCGCAGGACGTGGGGTGCGGTCGTCGGGGTTGTCGGCTTGATCACAGGGGTGGCGGGGACGTTCCTGCCGTGGCTGCGGTCGGGGACGGTGGTGCGGCACAGTTACGAGGTGCTCGCGTTCCGTGGTTTCGCCGGGTTGGACGGGGCGGCGGGCGAGGTGGTGCGGGGCGTCTGGGTGGCGATCACCCCCTTGGCGGTGTCCTGCGTGGTGCTTTGGGTGCTGCGACTTCGCCGGTTCGCCGCATGTGTCGGATTGGTTTTTGGCACGATTGCGGGAACGGTGGCGGCCCTTGCCGCCGTCCAAGGGGGCAACGAGGGAGCACTGGTCGGGATCACCCTGACCGGACCGGTGGTGACCCTCGGTGGTGCGTTGCTGGGGGTCGCGGGTGCGATCACCGTGCTCACCGCGAAATCCCGCACCGTGATCGTGAGTCCAGGAGGAGCACCGTGAGCTACCCAGGTGGCGGCGGAGGCGAATGGCCACCGCAGAACAACCCCTACGGCCAGCCGCAGCCCGGCTTCGGCCAGCAGGGCGGTTACCCCCAGCAGCAGCCGCAGCCCGGTTTCGGGCAGCAGGGCGGGTACCCGCAGACCGGCCCGCAGCCCCAGCAGGGCTTCCCGCAGACCGGTCCGCAGGGCTTCCCCCAGCAGGGGTACGGCCAGCAGCCCGGGTTCGGCGGGCCGCAGCAGCCGTTCGGGCAGCAGCCCTACGGCTTCGCGGGCGGCGAGCCGCCGAAGAAGAAGCGCACGGGCCTGATCATCACGGCGGTCGTCGCCGTGATCGCCCTGGCCGCGGGCACGTTCTTCACGGTGCAGGCGCTGCGCAGCTCCGACGTGGCGGCGGGTTCGGAGACCCCGACCACCGCGGCGACCAACCTGCTCAGCGCGCTGGGCAGCGGTGACGTCCTGGGCATCATGAACGGCCTGGCGCCCGCCGAGGCCAAGCTGAGCAAGGACTACACCGAGGCCACGGTCGACGAGGCCAAGCGGCTGGAGATCCTGAAGAAGGACGCGGACCCGCAGAAGATCAGCGGCGTCCAGATCAAGAGCGAGGGCATCAAGTTCGACGACGCCGCCGCCGAGAAGGTCAACGACCGCCTGACCATCAACAAGGTGGTCGAGGGCAAGATCACGGTGACCTCGGACGTCAAGCAGATCCCGCTGACCGACAAGCTGGTCAAGGCGCTGGGCGCGAAGCTGGACCAGGAGCCCGAGACCGAGACGCTCGACTTCGCCAAGGAGAAGGAGAAGCGCAAGGGCAAGCCGATCGGCATCGCGACGATCAAGGTCGGCGACGACTGGTACCCGTCGCTGTTCTACACGATCGCCAACGCCTACTTGGAGGACGAGGACCTCAAGTGGCCGGCGCAGGGCATCAAGGCGG
The DNA here is from genome assembly GCF_040647305.1 of Saccharothrix sp. NPDC042600. Classification (NCBI taxonomy): domain Bacteria; kingdom Bacillati; phylum Actinomycetota; class Actinomycetes; order Pseudonocardiales; family Pseudonocardiaceae; genus Saccharothrix; species Saccharothrix sp. NPDC042600. The sequence goes on from NZ_JBEZBW010000093.1 coordinate 31,273, forward strand.
CGGGCGCCGACAGCGCCGAGGGCGCGGCGAAGCAGATCGTGGAGAAGGCGCTGGCCGGTGACCTGGAGGGCGTCATCGCCCTGCTCCCGCCGGACGAGATGGGCGTCATCCAGGACCTGGGCCCGGTGCTGCTCGACCAGGCCGGTCGCGTGGGCGACAGCGGCGCGAAGCTGGTGGAGCTGGAGACGGACTCGAAGGACGTCACCGGCGGCAAGCAGCTGACCATCAAGAAGCTGGTCCTCGACGTCAAGGGCAAGCGCGGCGAGATCTCCCGCGACGGCGACTGCTACACCGCCAAGGCCGAGGGCGAGAAGACCCAGAAGATCTGCGCGGACGAGATCGCGCAGCTGGTGGAGCAGCAGGGTGGCCGCGACGTGCCACCGGCCGCGGTGGACGTGATCTCCCGCGTCGGCGCGCAGGTGCTCAAGGACGGCCTCGGCGTGGTGGCGGTCGAGGTGGACGGCAAGTGGTACGTCAGCCCGATCCGGACGTACAGCGAGGTCGTGCTGACCCTGATGCGCGGCCTGCAGCCGAAGGACATCGACGAGCTGCTCAAGCTGGTCAAGTAAGCGCTGCCAAGAGGCCCCCGCTCGGCTCCGGCCGGCGGGGGCTTCTTCACGCGCGGACTCACCTCCCACGCCACCAAAACGCTCTTCACGCCACCGACGCGCTCTTCACACCACCGACGTGCCCTTCGCGCCGCAGGCGCGTGGTTTCCTTTGGGCTATTTAGCCACGGGAAGGGCCTCGGTCTCCCTCCGTACGGCCTGGGCGCAGCCCAACCACAGATTCCCGGGGTTGGCCTGAAAAAGTTTTGCGAGGAACGAGCAAAAGTTTTTTGGACAACCCCGGGAATCTGTGGTTGCCTCTGGCAGGCCGTGCGGAGGGAGACCGACGCTCTTCCCCTCCGGGGGCCTGCCGCGCGGCGAGCGCTTCTTTTGGCTCGCTTCGCTTCGCTGGTCACGCAACGCGCTTCGCGCTCCTAGTCGCGCTGCGCGCTCTCAAGATCAAAAGCGCCTCGCCGGCGGGCAGGCCTCCGGGGAGGAAAAGCGAAAAGCGGGGGCTTTTCCGTCCTCCCCGTATGGCCTGGCGGAGCCAACCACACTTTTGGCCGGGTGCCGCTAAAAATTT
>NZ_JBEZBW010000094.1:0-32223 GCF_040647305.1 Saccharothrix sp. NPDC042600
ACCGCCAACCCGCCCACGACACCGGCGGCCAACCCACCCGCGGCCACCTACAACCCGCCCACGCCGCCCGCCGCCGGCCCACCCACGCCGCCCGCCGGCGACCAGGCCGCCGGGTACGGCCCGCCGACCCCGGCGGCTGCGACCCCGGCGGCTGCGACCCCGGAGGCCGCGGTTGCGCCCGTCACGCAGCCCTACGAGGACCCGGCCGAGCAGCGCGACCGCAAGCGCGCCGTGGTGCTCCTGGCCGCCGCCGTCGCCGTCCTGCTCGGCGTGGTCCTGGTGATCGCCCTGGTCAACCGCGACAGGACGCCCGACGACCAGTCCGCCAACCCGACCGACCCGACCACCACGACCGCCGAACCCAGCCCCCAACCGCAGCAGCCCCCGGCCACCTCCGAGGAACCGCAGCCGACCACCACCGTCCAGCCGACCACCACCGCGCCCCCGACCACCACGACGACCACCGCACCCCAGCCCCCGGCCGGCGGCGCGGACAAGGGCCTCCTCGCCTACTACGCCCTGCTCCCCGGCGACACGCAGACCGGCTGGTCCCGCCTGACCGAGAAGTTCCGCACCACGTTCAACGGCCGGGGCATCTCCTTCGCGGAGTACCAGGAGTCGTGGGGGCGGGTCGCCGCCGTGGAACTGTCGAACGTCGCCCCCCAGGGCGAGAACCAGGTGGCCGCGACGATCACCTACACCATGAAGGGCGGCGGCACCGAGGTCTACAACCACGTCTACACGCTCGTGCAGGTCAACGGCGTCTGGATGATCGACAACCAGCGATGACCCCCGACGACCTCCACGACCTCGCCGCCCGCCACGGCGTCCCCGGCGCACAGGTCGGCACCCTGACCCCCGACGGCATCCGCGTCCTCACCACCGGCGTCACCAGCCGCGCCACCGCCGTCCCCGTGGACGAGGACACCCTGTTCCAGTACGGCTCCATCAGCAAGGTCTGGACGACGGCCCTGGTCCTGCAACTGGTCGACGAGGGCCGCCTCACCCTGGACACCCCGGTCGTGGACGTCCTCCCGAGCTTCCGGATCGCCGACCCCGGGCACACCGCCGCGATCACCGTCCGCCACCTGCTCACCCACACCAGCGGCATCGGCGGGGACGTCTTCACCGACACCGGCGACAACGACGACTGCCTGGAGCGCTACGTCGACGGCCTCGCCACCGTCGGCAGCGTCACCCGCCCCGGCGGCCCGTTGAGCTACTGCAACTCCGGCTTCGTGGTCGCCGGCCGGATCGTGGAGGTCCTGCGCGGCGGGTCCTGGGACGACGCCCTCAAGGACCACCTGCTCGACCCGCTCGGCCTCGACCACGTCATCACCCGCGTCCGCGACGCCCCGCTGTTCCGCACCGCCGTCGGCCACGCGGACGGCGAGCCGGTGAAGCGGTGGATGCTGCCGCGCGCGCTGGGACCGGCCGGGTTGATCACCGGCACCGCCCGCGACCTCCTGCGGTTCACCGCCGCCCACCTGGGCGACGGCCCGGCGCGGCGGATGCGCGAGGAGCAGGTCAGCCTGCGCGAGGTGTCCACAGTGGACACGGGCTGGGGGTTGGGCTGGGCGCTGGCGGACTGGGCGGGCGTGGCGTGCGTCCACCACGGCGGCCGGACCATCGGGCAGGCCGCGAAGCTGTGGGCGTTCCCCGAGCGCGGCCTGGCGCTGTGCGTGCTGACCAACTCGCCCGACGGCTCCGGCCTGGCCGAGGACGTGGCCGCGCTGTTCGCCGCCGAGCACGGCCTGGTCCCGCCGCAGCCGCGCGTGGACGCCGACGCCGACCTCACGGGCCTCGAAGGCGTCTACGAGACGCTGCTGACCCGCCTGACGCTGACCCGCGACGAGCACGGCTTCCACCTGGAGGTGGCCGGCGAGGGCGTGACCGAGCCGCGCAAGCCAGTCCAGCCGACCGGTCGCGGCCGGTTCGTCGTGGACATGAACGGCGCTCGGCGGGAGTTCGCCCACCTGGAACACGACGGCGCGGACTTCCTCTACCTCAACCGCTTGTTCCGCCGCGTGACCACGCGCTGACCGGCCGCGACACACCCACCCGCGGTAGCTCGGCATAGGGCCTTTCGGCCCATAGCGGTGGCCTCCCACGGGCGTAGCGTCGCCAGTCTGGACTTCCGCCGCGCCCGGTTGCTCGGAAGGAGCGCGCCATGAAGCGGTCCGCTGCCGTCCTCGCCTCGCTGGTCCTCGTCCTCGCCGGCGTCACCCCGGTCGCGGCGGCGCCGCCCGCCGATCCGCTGGACGTCTACGTCACCGAGGTCGCGCCGGCCGAGGCGGCCGAACTCGCCCGCGAGGGGCTCGACGTGGCGTCCAGCCGGGTGGTCGGCGACCGGGTCCGGATGGAGCTGGTGCTCGCCGACAGCGAGCGGGACCGGCTGGCGCGCCGCGGCGTCGCGCTGGAGGTCAAGAAGTCCCGGGACGGCAAGTCGGCCCGGCAGCTCGCCGCCGAGCAGGCCGCGAGCGGCTACACCGTGTGGCGGTCGTTCGACGAGCCGGGCGGCATCCGCGACGAGCTGTACTCGATCGCTCGCGCCAACCGCAACGTGGTCAAGCTGTCCGTGCTGGGCCGCACCGCCCAGGGCCGCGAGATCATCGGCCTGAAGGTCACCCAGGGCGCGCCGGGCGTCCGCGACGGCGCGCGCCCGGCGGTGCTGTACTCGTCGTCGCAGCACGCCCGGGAGTGGATCGGCGTCGAGGTCAACCGGCGGCTGCTGCGCTACTACCTCGACCGCTTCAAGGCCGACGACCCGGTGGTCAAGGACCTGCTCAAGACCACCGAGCTGTGGTTCGTCGTGGTCGCCAACCCCGACGGCTACCAGTACTCGTTCGACGTCGAACGCCTGTGGCGCAAGAACCTTCGCGACAACGACGGCAACGGCGTGGTCAACCCCGGCGACGGCGTGGACCCGAACCGCAACTTCGACGAGCATTGGGACTACGACAACGAGGGCTCGTCGTCCTCTCCGGCCAGCGAGACCTACCGCGGCCCCAGCGCGGCCTCCGAGCCGGAGACCAGGGCGATGCAGGGCCTGATCGACCGCGTCAAGCCGAAGTTCCAGTCCAACTGGCACTCCGAGGGCCGCTGGATCCTCTACCCGCAGGGCTGGCAGACCGGCTCCCCGGAGGCGGACAACCCGATCTACGTGGCGCTGGCGGGCACCGACGCCAACCCCGCGATCCGCGGGTTCGACCCCGGCATCAGCTCCGACGAGCTGTACGTGACCAACGGCGAGACCACCGACTACGCCGACAGCGCCGCCGGCACCGTCGCCTTCACCCCCGAGCTGGGCGAGGGCTGCGAGGGTTGCGGGTTCGTCTTCCCCGACGACGAGGCGCTCGTCGAGGCCGAGTTCCAGGACACGCTGCCGTTCTCGCTGTCGCTGGCCCGCTCGGCGACCGACCCGGCCAACCCGAAGTCCGCGGTGGGCCTCACCGCGCAGCCGTTCTACCTCGACCAGGCCGACGCCGACCCGGAGAACGGGCCGCTGTCCATGCTGGACTTCACGTTCGCCGTGTCCTACGGCGACCCGCAGGAGGTCCGCGTGCTGGCCAAGCGGTCGCTGGGCGCGGTCACCGCGCGCTGGCAGGTCAACGGTGGCCCGGTGCGGAGCGCACCGACCAGCGAATGGGCCGGTGGTGAGCGTTACGGTGCCGGCAACTCGAACTACTACCACGTCGTGTCCGGGCAGGTCGGCGGGACCGCGGTCGGCGACAAGGTGAAGGTGTGGTTCGAGGGCGGCGGCGCGACCAGCGCGTCCTTCGAGTACGAGGCCGTGGAGGAGAGCGGTGACCGGGTGCTCGTGCTGGCCGCCGAGGACTACACGGGCGCATCTCCGACGAAGAACCTGACGGCCCCGCAGTACCTGTCGTACTACACCGAAGCCCTGAACGCCCTGGGCGTGGACTTCGACGTGTACGACGTCGATGCCAACGGCCGCACCGCGCCCGACGCGCTGGGAGTGCTGTCCCACTACGACGCCGTGATCTGGTACACCGGCGACGACGTGGTGACGCGTGAACCCGGCGTGGGGCCGGGCAACGCCTCCAGTCTCGCCCAGACCGAGCTGTTCGAGGTGCGCGACTACCTCAACGAGGGCGGGAAGGTGCTCTACACCGGCAACGCCGCCGGTCAGCAGTACAGCACCGCGCTGGGCACGCAGCTCTACGACCCGTTCGAGAACAAGCCGTGCAGCGACCCCGCGGTGGCGCCGCGCTGCCGTCCGCTGAGCGGGTCCGGCGACAACGTCAACGACGTCCTGGAGTACTGGTTCGGCGCGGGCCTGGTCAACGCGACCGCCGGCCTGGACGCCGAGACCGGCGAGGTGCTGCCGGTGGCCGGCGTGGCCCCGCCGCTGGCCGGCCTGACCTTCGACTTCAACGGCGACGACAGCGCGCAGAACCAGACCATCACGTCGTCGTTCATCACGACCAGCGCGCTCCTGCCCGCGGACCGCTACCCGCAGTTCGCGAGCACCCCGGCGGCGGCCTGGCAACGCGCCGGCGGGCCGTTCGAGCCGCACACCGGCATCCACTACGCCTACTCGCAGATCGGCGACGTCGCCTACAAGCGGCTGACCCGGACGCTGACGGTGCCCGCGCAGGGCGCGCAGATGACGTTCTGGACCTCCTACGACACCGAACCCGCGTGGGACCACCTGTTCGTGGAGGTCCGCCCGGTCGGCACGCAGGACTGGACGACCCTGCCCGACGGCAACGGCCACACCTCGACCGCCACCGGCGACAGCTGCCCGGAGGGGTGGCGCGACCTGCACCCGCAGCTGGACCACTACCAGACGCTCAACCCCGACGGCACGTGCTCGCCGACCGGGTCGACCGGTGAGTGGCACGCGGCGTCGGGCAACTCCGGCGGCTGGCAGCAGTGGCGCATCGACCTCGCCGGCCACGCCGGCACGCAGGTCGAGGTGTCCATCGCCTACGTCAGCGACTGGTCGGTCCAGGGCCTGGGCGTGTTCGTGGACGACATCGAGGTGTCCACGGGCGAGGGCGCCACGTCGTTCGAGAACGGCCTGGACGGCTGGACGGTCTCCGGGCCGCCGGCGGGCAGCGCGGCCGGCCCGAACGACTGGACGCGCACCACGGCGGCGGGCTTCCCCGAGGGCGCCGTGGTGACCACCGCCGACACGGTCTACTTCGGGTTCGGGTTCGAGGGCATCACCGGCGTGGCCACCCGGGTCGCGGTGCTCGACCGCGTCCTGGACCACTTCCTGGGCGGCTGAGCGCCGCCGGGCGGGTTGGTGCGGCAGCGCTGCCGCACCAACCCGTCTTGTTTGGGATTGGTGTGTTCGGACCACCACGAACCGTTGCGGTGTCGGTACTTTGAGTGACAGGCCGCCACTGACGAGGAGTGGACGTCCTGTGCCCAAACGAATCCTCCACGCCGTCGCGGTGCTGGTCCTGCTGCTCGGCGGCACGTCCGCCACGGCCGCGCCCCGCCACGGCGACTGGCCCACGTGGCAAGGTGACAAGGCGGGGACGCGGTTCAACGCCGCCGAGCACCGCATCACCCCGCGCACGGTGGACAGGCTGACGCTCAAGTGGGCTTTCGCCTATCCCAGAACGGGTTTCCCGGTGAAGAGCCAGCCCGCCGTCGTGGGCGGTGTGGTGTATTTCGGGGGTCCGGAAGGGAAGTTCCACGCGCTGGACGCGAAGACCGGCGCGACCCGCTGGACCTACGACCTGCCCGGCGGCGTGGTCGTCGACGGGCCGTCGGTGGCTCGGGGCAAGGTGTTCTTCGGGGACAACCGGGGCTTCCTGTACGCCCTTGACCAGCGGACCGGAAAACCGGTGTGGCTCAAGGACACCGAGCCGCACGAAGCCGGCATGCACACCAGTTCCCCGCTCTACCACGACGGCCGCGTGTACGTCGGCGCGTCCAGCGGCGAGAACATCAACCCCGACCGGAACTACCCGTGCTGCACGTTCCGCGGTCACATCGACTCGTTCGACGCCGACACCGGGGACCTGGTGTGGCGCTACTACACGGTGCCCGAACCGCAGGCGGTCGGCACGTGGCCCAGCGGCGCGACCCGGTACGAGCCGTCCGGCGCGGGCGTGTGGAGTTCGCCGGTCGTCGACCAACGCACCGGCACCCTCTACGTCGGCACCGGCAACCTGTACTCCGGCACCACGGGCGACTTCGACACCCTGCTCGCGCTGGACGCGCGCAGCGGCGCGGTGCGGTGGAAGCAGAAGGTGACCAAGGCCGACACCTGGCGGCTGCTGTGCGGGTTCCCCGACGCCGAGGGCTACTGCCCCGGCCAGAAGGACGGCACCGCGCTGGACTACGACCTCGGCGCGACACCGACCCTGTTCACCGCGGGCGGGCGCACGATGGTCGGCATCGGCCAGAAGAGCGGCGTCTTCCACGTGTTCGACGCCCGCACCGGGCAGGTGGAATGGCGGCGGCAGTTGTCCACGCCGATGCCCGGCGGCGGGCTGACCGGCATCCAGTGGGGCAGTAGTTCCGACGGCCGGCGGCTCTACATGGCCACCTACATGGCCAACCCCGGCACGGTGTTCGCGCTCGACCCGGCCGACGGCGACGTCCTGTGGCAGACGCCGAACCCGGCGGACGGCTGCACGACCGGCGGCGCGGCCCAGCACCCGTCGGTGTGCCAACGCGCCCACACCCCGGCGGTCACCACGACGCCCGGCCTGGTGTACGAGGGCAGCAACGACGGCAAGATGCGGATCTACGACTCCCGCACCGGCGAGGTCCGCTGGCAGTACGACACGATCCGCGAGTTCGCCGGGGTCAACGGGCTGACCGGGCACGGCAGTTCGATCTCCGGCAACGGCGGCGCGGTGGTCGCGGGCGGGATGCTCTACGTCCAGTCCGGCTACTGGCCGTCCTACCCCAGCGCGCACGGCAACGTCCTGCTGGCGTTCGGGGTGGACCCGTGACCCGGGTGGCCGGCGCGGCGGTGGCGCTCGCCCTGGTGGTGACGCCACCCGTCGCCGCCGCACCCGACCGGCCCGTCCGGGTCACGGTGGGCGAGGGCACGAACCTCGCCGTGACCGCGTCCGCCTCGCACCTGGTGATCGACCTGCAGGGCGAGCTGTTCTCGTTGCCGCGCGACGGGGGCCGGGCCACCTCGCTGGGGCACGACCTCGACCCGTTCTGGCCGGCGTTCTCGCCGGACGGCACGCGGCTGGCCGTCCAGTCGTTCGCGGACGGGATGTTCCACCTGCGCACGCTCGCCCCGGACGGCGGCGACGTGCGGCAGGTGACCTCGGGCGAGCACGACGACCAGCACCCCGCGTGGTCACCGGACGGCACGCGGATCGCGTTCACCTCCGACCGCGCGGGCACCGAGGACATCTGGTCGGTGGACGTGCGTTCCGGTGCTCTGACGCGGGTCACCACGGCCGCGTCCCGCGAGTCCCAGCCGACGTGGTCGCCGGACGGCCGCGGCATCGCCTACGTGCGGGACAACGCGGTCGAGAGCATCGACCTGGCCACGTCGGCGGTGACGACCGTGGTCCCGGCGGGCGCCGGGTTCGTCGGCGCGCCGTCGTGGTCGCCCGACGGGCGGCGGATCGCGTTCGTCCGCTCGAACCGGCTTTTCGTGGCCGAGTCAGGGGCGGTGCGGCAGGTGGGCGACCTGACCGACGTCTTCCCGTTCCCCGCGCGGTGGTGGTCGGCCGACGAGGTGGTGTACGGGGCGAACGGGCGGATCCGGGTGTCCGACGTGCGCGACGGCGCGACCCGGGTGGTCCCGTTCACGGCGACCTTCACCCTCCAGCGGGACCGGTACGCGCGCAAGCGGATCGACTTCGACTCGCGGCGGCCCCGGCCGGTGCGGGGGATCGTCGGTCCCGTCCTGTCCCCGGACGGCCGGACCGTGGTGTTCAAGGCGCTCAACGACCTGTGGTCGCTGCCGGTCGGCGGCACACCGCGCCGGCTCACGCACGACGCCTTCTACGAGACCGATCCGGCGTGGTCGCGCGACGGGCGGCTGGCCTACGCCTCGGACAAGGCCGGCACCCAGGACCTGTACGTGGACGAGCGGCGGGTCACCTCGCTGCCCGGCGCGGAGGTCGCGCCCGCGTGGTCGCCGGACGGGGGAGCGCTGGCCTACCAGGACGAGAACCACCAGACCTTCACCCTCGACCTGGCGTCCGGCGCCGTGCGGCGGGTGCTCGGGCCGCAGAACGCGCCGGGACGGCCGAGCTGGTCGGCGGACGGGCGCACGCTCGCCCTCACGGTGTCGGTGGCCGAGCGCAACCAGATCCTGCTGGTGGACGTGGCTTCCGGCGCCACGCGGACGGTCGAGCCCGCGCCCCACGCGTCGATCTCCACGCGCGGCGACGACGGACCGGTGTGGTCGCCGGACGGCCGTTCGCTGGCGTTCTCGATGCACGGCACGCTCTGGGTGCTGCCGGTGGACCCGTCCGGCGCGCCGACCGGGCCGGCGCGGCGGGTGACCCGCGAGGCCAGTGACGCCCCGTCGTGGTCGGCGGACTCGAAGTGGTTGCTGTACCTGAACAACGGTCGGCTGATGATGACCACTGTGGACGGTGTGGTGCGCGAGGTCCCGGTCGGGCTGACGTTCACGCGGGCGCGGCCGTCCGGCCGGACCGTCGTCCACGCCGGGAGGTTGTGGGACGGGCGCGATCCCGAGCCGCGCACCGACGTGGACATCGTCGTGGTGGGCAACCGGATCCAGCGGATCGAACCGCACCGGCCCGACCGGCCGCGCGACGCCCGGTACGTCGACGCGAGCGGTCTCACCGTCACACCGGGGCTGATCGACCTGCACGTGCACCAGGAGATGCGGTCGCGGTTCGTCGGCGACCGGCAGGGCCGGCTGCTGCTGTCCTACGGCATCACCACCACCCGTTCGACCGGCGACCCGGCGTACCGGGCGCTGGAGGACCGGGAGTCGCTGGACGCCGGCGTCCGGACCGGGCCGCGGTTCTTCATGACCGGCGAGATGCTGGACGGTTCGCGGGTGGGCTGGGAGTTCGCCCGTCCCGTGCGCGACGAGCGGCAGCTGGAGCTGGAGCTGACCCGCGTGCGCGAACTCGACTACGACCTGGTCAAGACCTACGAGCGGTTCCGCGTCGACTGGCAGGCGCGGGTGACCGGGCGGGCCCACCGGCTGGGCGTCCCCACCACCTCGCACTACCTGCACCCGGCGGTCGCGCACGGCGTGGACGGCAAGGAGCACGTGGCCGCGCCGTCCAAGTGGGGCTTCGGGTTCGCGCGGGAGCGGTCGGCCGGCGGGGTGTACGAGGACGTGCGCCGGCTCGCCGCGCACCTGCCGGTCACCACCACGTTGTTCAGCTCGGGCTCGCTGCTGGCCGACGACCCGGGCATGGTCGCCGACCCGCGCGTGCGCACCCTCTACACCGGCCAGGAGCAGCGGGCGCTCGACGCCAAGCTGCTGTGCGCGCAGGGCCGCGGTCCGTGCGGGTTCCTCGACGGCACCGCCGAGCAGGCGCGGCGGGACGTGGAGGTGGTCAGGCGGCTGCGGGAGGCCGGGGGAGTGGTGCTGGCCGGCACCGACGCGCCCCTGGACAGCACGGCGCTGAGCCTGCACCTGAACCTTCGGGCGCTGGTCAAGTACGGGTTGACGCCGTTCGACGCGCTGCGGGCGGCGACCCTGGACAACGCCCGTCACCTGGGCGTGGCGTCCGACCTGGGCAGCGTGGAGGAGGGCAAGCTGGCCGACCTGGTGGTCGTCGGCGGCGACCCGTCGCGGGACGTGGCGGCGCTGGCGGACGTCCGCCTGGTCGTGCGCGACGGCGTTGTGTCCACTGTGGACGAACTGCTGCGACCCTACCGCTGAGCCGCACTTTTGCGGACCGGTGGCGTGGGACCATGCGTTCGTGGACCAGGAGATCGCCAACCACATCGCCGGCGGCGCGCACGGCCCGACCGTCCAGGCGGGCGTGATCGAGGGCGGCGTCCACTTCCACGTGGCCGCCGCCCCACCGGCCGAACCGGGACTGCCGGCCGCCGTCCGGTCGTTGCTGCACGCCCAGGTGAGCGCGGCGCACGACCTGCCCTACCGGCTGCCGGGCGCGCGGCGGCCGTCCCTGGCCACCGTGTACGTGCGCCAGGACCTCGGCGCGGGCGGCGAGGAACCGCGCGCCGACGTCCCGCGCCCGACCCCGATCGTGGACGGCCACGGGCAGCTGGTCGAGGTGCCGCGCGCGCCGGTCGTGCGGGTGGCCGTGCGCCCGCCCGCGCGGACCGTGCGCGAGGCCCTGGACGGCGACGAGCACCTCCTGGTGACCGGCGGCGCGGGGCAGGGCAAGTCCACGCTGTCGCTGCGGCTGGCCGCCGACCTGGCCGCCTGGTGGTGCGGGGCCGGCGACAACCCGGTCACCGAGCCGGTCGTGCCGCTGCGCCTGACCGCCCGCGAGCTGGCCGCCCGCCTGGACCTGCCGTTCTCGCGGGCCCTCGCCGACAGCGCGCACGCCGAGTACGGGGCGCTGCTGCGCGCGCCGGTGACCCCGGAGCTGCTGGCCGACCGCGTGGCGGGTCACCGGTGGCTCCTGCTGGTGGACGCCCTGGACGAGGTCGCCGACGCGGCCGACCGCGACCGCCTGGTGACGGTCCTGGCGGCGTGGGCGGCCGACGACGCCCCGTACCGCGTGGTGCTGACCACCCGACCGGTGGACGGCGCGGCCCTGGCCCCGCTGCACCGCATCGGGGCGGCGCGCTACGAGCTGCAGCCGTTCGACGAGGAGGCGCTGCGCTCGTTCGCCGACAACTGGTTCGCCGCCGACCCGGACCTGGCCCACCGGTTCGTCCGCCAGGTCCAGGCGGCCCACCTGGACGAACTGGTCCGCGTCCCGCTGCTGGCCACCATCGCGGCGATCATCTTCGAGCAGCGCACCGACCGCCCGCTGCCGGACAACCAGTACGAGCTCTACGAGTCCTACCTGTCCTTCCTCCGTTCGGCGCGCACCCCGACCGGACCGTTCGAGCCGCACCGGGAGCCGTTGCTGGAACACCTGGGCCGCATCCGCCTGGAAACCGACAGCTCCCTGATCGACGCCGCCCGGCACTGGGTCCACACCCACCTGTCGGTCTCATCCCTCCCGCCGGACTGGCCGGACGCCCTGACCGCCTTCCTGGTCTCGGTCGGCCCGTTGCTCATCCGGACCGGTGACCTCCGCTTCCTGCACCACAGCTTCGCCGAACACCTGGCGGCCACCTCGATCGCCCGCTCGCTGCCCGGCACGTTCACCCCCGAGCACCCCGAGTTCGTCCACACCCTCTACGCGGCCCGCCCCCGCGAACGCGGCCACTTCGCCCGCTCGGTCCTCCTGCACTACACCCACCTGCGCCCCACCGAAGCCGACCCGCTGATCTCCCGCCTGCACGCGGGCGACGCCGAACACCACCTGCTGGCCGCCCGCCTGCTGGCCCGCCGGGCGCCCGCGAGCGCGGGGGTGGTGGACGCGTTCCTGGAGACGGTGTGGGGCTGGGCGATGACCAGCCTGTACCCGTGCGCGGAGATCCTGGCCCAGGCGAGCCGGGCGACCCACCACCCGGGCCTGGCCGACTGGCTGACCCGCCTGATGCGCACCCCCGCCGCCCCGTTGGACTCCCGCACCGAGGCGGCGTCGGCCCTGGCCACGAGGCTGCGCGGCGAGCGGACCGCCGAGGCGGTGGCGTTCCTGACCGCCCTCGTGGACGACCCGGACGCGTCGGTCGCCGAACGCCTGGCCGCCGCGCGGGCCCTGGCGGACTGCGGTGACGGCGAGCGGGAGGCCGCCGAACGCGGCCTGCGGGCGGTCCTGGAGAACCCGCGCGCGTCCGGCTACCGGTGCCGGACCGCGGCCGTGGTCCTCGCGGCGTTCGGCCGGCAGGCGCGGGCGCACGCGGTGGAGGCCCTGAACCGCATGGTCGACGACGGCGCCACCCCGCCGGACGACCTGGTCGAAGCGGCCACGGGCCTGATCGAGATCGGGCCGGAGTTCCACGAGCGGGCCGCCACCGTGTTCAGGTCCGTGCTGACCGACCCGGTCGACAGCACGACCGGCCGCCGCGACGCCGCGTTGGGCCTGGCGTCCCTAGGGCCGGGCCATCGCGCCGAAGCCGCGTCCGCCCTGGTGGCGCTGGCCCACGACCGCCGCCGCTCCCACGGTCACCGGAGCTGGGCGGCGGCGGTCCGCGCCGAGCTGGGGCCGCAACACCGCACGCCGGCGGCCGAGCTGGTGATCGCCATGCTCGCCGAACCCGACGTCACGCCGGTCGACCGCTGGAGCTGCGCGCGCAGCCTGGGCGAACTGGGCGTGCCGTGGCGCGAGCGGGCGGCCGTGGAGCTGCGGAAGGTGATCGCCGACGGAGCCACGACGCTGAGCATCACGCAGTTCAGCGCGGAGGCGCTCAAGGGCCTGGGTCCCGAGTACGCCGCCGAGTCCGCCCGCGAGCTGCACCGGCTGGCCACCGAGGCGGAGATGAGCGAGTCGCACCGCATCAGCGCGTGGGGGCGGCTCACCGAGCACGCGGAGCCGTACCGGTCGGAGGCGGTGCGGGAGCTGCGCGCACGGCTCGTCGCGCCCGGCCTGTCCGGGCAGGACCGGTGCCTGGTGGCCGAGCGGCTCGTGCGGTCCGGACCGGAGTTCCACGACGAGGTGCGGGAGTGCCTGCTCGCCGTCACGGGCACCGAGGCGGACCCGGTGACGGTGGCGCGGGCGTGGTCGGCGCTCGTGGACCTGGACACGGGGTTGCGGGCCGAGGCGTTGGCCGTGGTGGAGGGGATCTTCCGGCAAGGCGGTCGGGGGCGCATGGTGTTCGAACAGCTCGCCGACCTGCCGTCGTCCGACGAGGAGCACGAACGGGTCGCCGCCCTCCTGCTCGACGTCCTGGCGGACGGTTCCGCGGACTTCCGGAGCCGGGTGGGGGTCATCGGCCGGTTGGCGCGGCTCGGCCGGTGCGACCACCGCGCGGTGGTGGACCTGGTGTGCGCGATGGTTCGCTCCGTCGCCGACATCCCCTTCGACCTGCCCTACCTGGCACGGGTCCTGGTCGATCTCGGGGTGGAGTCGCGGGCGCGGGTGGCGGACGTGTTGTGCGAGTTGTTGCCGCGCGCGGTCGCCGGCGACACGGCGGTGCGGCTGGTGACCGCGCTCGACGTGCTGGGGTTCGGCTCCCGGCCGGAGGTCGTGCCCGCCCTGCGCGCGGTGCTCGCGGACGGTTCCGCCGACTTCCACACCCGGTTCGACGCGGCGGTGGCGTTGGCGCGGCGCGTGCCCGCGGAGGCCGACGAGTTGGCCGCCGCCGTGCTCGAACCCGAGGACGACGAGAACCAGCCCTCGGCGTTCCAGCGGAGGGTGGCGGAGCTGGCCGGCGCCGGCGCGGACGTGACGACCGGGCTGCGGGCCCGGTACCGCGACGCCGACACCCCGCGCTGGGTGCGGGTGGTGGCCGCCGTGCTGCTGCACGACCTCCGCGCCGAGCCGGGAGCGCTGGACGAGGTGCGGCGCATCGCGGAGGACGAGCACCTGGGCGTCTCCGAGCGGTGCACCGCGCTCCTGCTGCTCGCCCGCCGGGACCCGGCCGCGGCGGAGACGGTGCGGGCGTTCTTCGCCACCGTGGCCGTGGACGGTCGGGAGACGGTGGACGACCGCGCCTTCGTCGCCCATTCGGTGGCGCACTTCGCGGCCGAGCACGTGCCCGCCGCGCTGGCCCTGCTGCGGTCCTGCGCCGCCGACCGGTCGACGCCGCCGGCGGACCGCGCCGTGTGCGTGCAGCGGCTGCGCGACCTCATGGTGGCCGAGGACGCCGAGGTCGAACGGCTCGTCGGGGAACTGCTCGCCCACCCGCCGGTCCGGCACCGGCCCCGGCGGCTGGTGTCCCTGCTGAGCCGGTCCCACCGGACGGAGGTCGAGCGCGACCTGCTCACCGACCGGACGGTGCCGCTGGAGGTGCGCGTGCCCCGGCGGGACCTGTGGGACGACCTGCCGCTGGCCGCCGAGGCCGAGGCCGAGGTCCGGGACGTGCTCGCCGGGCCGGAGACCTCCGTCGAGGAGGAGGTGGCCGCCGCGACCGCCCTGGCGCGGTTGTCCGGCCGGTTCGTGCCCGAGGCGTCGCGCCGGCTGGCGGCGATGCGCTCGCGTGCGGCCCGCACCGCCTTGGCGGACCTGGGGGCCGCGCAGTGGCGGCACGTCGTGGCGGAGGCCGAGCGCGAACTCGTCGACGGCTCGCTGCCCCTCCGGGACCGGGCCTGGGCCGCGCTGGTGATCGCGAAGATCAGGCGTGACCTGCCGGGGTCCATCGTCGGGGCGATCCGGGAACTGGCGGACGAGGTGCCCGACCGGGTGCGGCTGCGCCTGCGGTGGGCGTTGCGGAAGGTCGACGGGCTCGACCCGGTGCGGGCGCTGCGCGACGACGCGGCCGTCCCGTCCGGCGTCCGGTGGCACGCGGCGCGCTGGCTGACGCCCTACGACGTGGCCGACCGGGCGGCGGCGTTCTCGGTGCTGCACGCGATCGCCACCGACCCCGGCGAGAAGGTCGGGCTTCGGCACAGCGTCGCGTCGGACCTCGCCGGGCTCGGCGCACCCGGCCGGGAGCGGGCCGTGGCGGTGTTGCGGGCGATCGCGACCGGGGAGGAGTTCCCGGTGGGCGCGCGGATCTGGGGAGCGCGCGGGCTGCTGGAGGTGGCCCCGGCGTGTCGTCGGGAGGCGATGGCGTTGTCGCGTGGCTTCCTCGGCACGCCGAACCCGTTGCTGCGCCGACGGGTCCTGTGGGGCATCGGGCGGTGGGAACCCGTGGAGGCCGCGGTCGGGCTGGCCGCGATGGCGTCGGACCCCGGCGTGTCGGCGGTGGCTCGGGTGTGGTGCGCCGAGGGCGTGGTGGACCTGTGGCCGCGGTGGCGGGAGAAGGCGGTGGCGGCGGTGCGGGCGGTGGCGACCGACGAGTCGGTCGCCCGCCACGTCCGGCGGCGGGCGGCGCGGGACCTCGCGTTGTGGAGCGAGGTCTGTCGGGCGGAGGCGCGGGCGCTGCTGTCAGCCCTGGGTGGCGATCACGACCGTGGCGGCCGTCGTCCAGCCGAGTGAGGTGTAGAGGGACCGGCCTTCCGGGCTGGCCACCAGGATGCCGGTGTGGGCGCCGTGCGCCACCGCCTCGGTGACCAGCGCGCCCATGACGACCGTGCCCAGGCCCCGACGGCGGTGGTCGGGCTGCGTCTCGATGCGGTCGGGGACGGCGTGGCCCTCGACCACCGAGGCCTGGCCGCCGGCCGCCAGGGCGTCGCCGCGGCGGACCTCGGCCTTGAGGAGGGCGCCGGTGAGGGTGGTGGTGACCAGGTAGGGCTCGGCGGGGGTGCGGGTCGGGTGGTCGGCCAGCGCGCGGGTCATCAGGTACTCGTGGGTGGCGCGGGGCCGCATGCCGGCGGCGCGGAGGGCGTGCTCGACCTCGTCGGGCCGGGTGGTGGCGACCGTGACCCAGGTCGTCCGCGTCGCGGCGGCGGCTTCCTCCGCCAGGGTGCGGACCGTGGCGTCGTCGTCGTGCAGTGCGATGATCTCGCGGTAGCGGGTGGCCTGGTCCTGGACGGAGTGCAGACCGCCGCGCGCCTCCTCGGGGGTCGCCCAGCCGCGGCACTCGCGCCAACCCCGTTCCCAGCGGCGGACGAGGTCGGTGAGGGTGGTCTGCGTGGTCATGGGTCCTCCAGGAGTGGGCTTGTTGCAATCATATGGCAATAGGTGGAGGTCCGGGTGGGACTCGTCGAGGTGGAACTGCCTGATCCGCTCCGGCTGCGCGGGCGGTGGGCGGCCTTCGCGGCCGTGTGCGCGGCGCGTGGCTGGGGCGACAACTGCCACGCCGACGGGGCGGTGTGGCACTACGACGACGGCGGCGGCAACTGGGCGGACCTGCACCACGTCGGCGGCGGCCGGGCGGTGCTGCTCGGGCACGACCACGAGTACTCCGAGACCTACTACGCCAACGCCGCCGAGTACTTCGAGGAGCCCGAGACCGACCTGCTCGCCGGCGCCCCGGACTGGTGGGCCCCGCCGACCCGGGCGGTGCTCGACCGGGGCGCGTGGGTCGGGTTCGTCTACGGCTTCGAGGACGGCCGCTGGCAGCGCGCGCCCTACGACCTGGACGACGGCTTCGACTCGGTCGGCCTGCCCGCGCTGGACGACAAGAGGTGCCGGGAGTTGGTCCTCGACTTCGTCCAGGACGCGCCCGGCCGGCCCGACGACCCGGCCGTCGACGCCCTGGTGGCGGCCGACGGGGACGTGACGGAGGCCCAGGTGGCGGCGGTCGTCGGCACCGGGTGGGACGTGGCGGCCGGGGTGGCGGCGGCGCGGAGGTTCCGCGAGGGGTGAGCGGCACGCCGCTCACCCCTCGCTCACGAGACGGCGGTCGGCTGCTCCTCCGCCTCCTCCTCGGTGAGGAACCCGCCCGACTGGTGGTGCCACAGGCGGGCGTAGGTGCCCTGTTCGCGGAGCAGTTCGTCGTGCGTGCCCTGCTCCACGATCCGGCCCTGGTCCAGCACCACCAGGCGGTCCATGCGGACGATGGTGCTCAGCCGGTGCGCGACCACGATGGCCGTGCGGCCCTCCATCAGCCGCCACAGCGCCTCCTGGACCAGGATCTCGCTCTCCGAGTCCAACGCGCTGGTCGCCTCGTCCAGCAGCAGGATCGGCGCGTCGCGCAGGATGGCGCGGGCCAGGGCGACGCGTTGGCGCTGACCGCCGGACAGCTTCACGCCGCGCTCGCCGACCAGGGTGTCGAACCCCTGGGGCAGGGCCTGCGCGAACTCCGTCACGTGCGCGGCCCGCGCGGCGCGCTGGATGTCCTCCTCCGTCGCGTCCGGCCGGGCGAACGCGATGTTGTCGCGCAACGTCCGGTGGAACATGGCGGGCTCCTGCGGGACGTACGCGATCAGGCCGCGCAGGTCCGCCTGGCGCAGCCGGGCGACGTCCTGGCCGCCGACCAGGATCCGGCCGCCCTGGATGTCCATCAGCCGCAGCAACAGCCGGGTCAGCGTCGTCTTGCCGCCGCCCGACCGGCCCACCAGGCCGATCTTCGTGCCCGCCGGGATGTCCAGGTCCAGGCCCTCGAACAGCGGTTTGCCCGGGGCGTGGGCGAAGCTCACCCGGTCGAACCGGACGTCCGCGGCGGTGCCGCGCAGCGGTTCCGGCCGGGGCGGGTCGAGGACGGTCGGCGGGTCCAGGAGCAGCTCGGTGAACTGGGCCGCCTCGGTCAGCGAGCTCTCCAGCCGGCGGTAGATCTGGTTGAACTCGAACATGATCCGCGTGGCGCTGCTGTAGTAGGCGAAGGTCACCAGGACCGCCTCGACGCCCAGCCCGCCGCCGCTCAGGCCCACCGCGACCAACAGGCCCAGGGCGTTGGTGAGCACGGACATCGGCGCGACGATGGTGTCGATCCGCAGGTTGTTGTAGTCCCAGGACCGCATGGTCAGGCGGCGCTGCTCGGCGACCCGGGTCCGGTGCTCGGCGGCCTCGCGGCGCTCCGCGGCGAACGCCCGGACCGTCTCCATGTTGGTCAGCGTGTCGGCGACGTGCCCGGACACCCGGGCGATGGCCGCCTCGCGCTCGTCCACCAGCTTCTGCCGCCGGCGCACCAGCGGCGCGACGCCGACACCGGTCACCAGGATGAGGCCGACCAGCACGACGACCAGCATCGGGTCGTAGCGCCACAGCACCACCGACGCGAAGACCAACGGCACCAGGTTGGCGACCACGGAGAACGCGAGCGTGTCCACGAACTCCTCGAACCGCGCGGCGAAGCCGAGCACCCGCTTGGTCAGCGAGCCCGCGAAGTTGTCGTGGAAGAACGCCGCGTCCTTGGCCAGCAGCTCGTCCATGCCGACCACGGCCAGGCGCTCGATGCCGCGGCCGTCGGTGCGGTTGAGGCAGTGGATGCCGATGCGCCACAACACCTCCGCGAACAGCAGGATGCCCGCGAAGCCCAGCACGTAGGGCAGGACGGTGGCGGCGGTGGTGTCGCCGCCGTCGGCGAGGCGGCCCACGAGCGCGGCGACCACCAGGGGCGCGAGGTAGTTCAGGCCGATGTTGCCCAGGGCCGGCATGATCAGCGCGGGCGCGGCCATCGCCTTCTGGCGCAGCAGCTCGCGGCCGTAGTAGCGCAGCGCCAGCAGCACCGCTGTCTTGCGTTCGGGATTGTCGGGATCTGGCGATGCGGGCACGGGTATCCCTTCGCCGGGGATGTGGTGGGGTTACCACGACATGCTGCCGCAGGCGCGGCGCGGCCGGCGAGCGAATATCCGGGTCGGTCCTGTGTGGACGGTGGCTGCGCGGCGGCGGCTCAGCGCGGGGGACGCCGAGGTGCGGCGAGGGCGCGGTAGCGCCGGATGACCAGCCACTGCGCGTAGACGGCGACGGCGGTCAGCACGAGCACGACGAGCGTTGCCGCCGCCGCGTGGCCGTAGCGCAGGTACTCGAAAGCGTTGCGGTAGATGTAGAGCGACAGGTAGGTGGTCGAGTACGGCGGCGGGCCGCCGTCGGTCACCACCAGCGCGGGCACGAACGAGAACTGGAAGCTCAGGATGGTGTCCCGCAGCACCAGCAGCGCGATGACCGGGGCCAGCATCGGCAACGTGACCCGCCGCGCCACCGACCAGCCCGCCGCCCCCTCCAACGCGGCCAGCTCGAACACCTCGCGCGGCAGCGCCCGGCGGGCGGCCAGCAGCACCACCAGCATCTCGCCGATCGTGAACAGGCTCATCACGATGATCGCCGCACGGGCGTCGTCCGGACCGGTGAGCCAGGCGGGCACAGCTGTGTCCCACGCGGTCCGCCCGTCCTCGCCGCCCAGCCGCAGGAGCTGGTTGACCGGCCCGTACAACGGGTTGAACAGCCACAGCCACAGCAACCCGTAGGCGATCTCGGGCACGGCCGTGGGCAGCGTCGCGACCGTGCGGGCGGCGCCGGCGCCGGGGGCGCGGCGGTGCAGCAGCAGGGCGAGCCCGAGCGCGGCGGCCACCCGCAGCGGCACCGCGACGGCGGCGAACACCAGCGAGTTCTCCAGGGCCGCCCGGAACGGGACGCTGCCGGCCAGCTCGGCGAAGTTCGCCAGGCCGATCCACCGCGGCGAGCCGACCAGGTCGTACTCCGTGAACGCCATCGCCAACGTCACCAGCGCCGGCCCGAACACCAGCACCACCAGCCCCACCAGGTAGGGCGCCAGCATCAGCCAGAGCTGCCGGTTCTTCCTCACACGCGCTTCCCGGACTCGTCGAACCGGTGCAGGTCCGTGACCTCCAGGAACACCTCGTCGCCCTCGGCCGGGCGTTCCGACGTCGCCACCCGGGCGACCACGGGGTGCGCGGCGACCTCCAGGTGCGCGTAAGCGTCCTCGCCGACCACCTCCACGCGTGCCACCCGGCCGGGAACACCGCTGTCCACCAACCGGACCGCCTCCTGCCGGAAGCCGACGCGGTGCGCGTCCGCCCGCCAGGGGCCGTCGCCGGGCAGCACGTTCATCGGCCCGACGAACGTCGCCACGAACTCCGTCGCCGGCCGCCGCCACACCTCCTCCGGCGTCCCGACCTGCTCGACCAGCCCGTCCCGCACCACCGCCACCCGGTCGCCGAGGGTCAGCGCCTCCACGCGGTCGTGGGTGACGTGCAGCATCGTCGTCCCCACCCGGTCGTGCAGCGCCCGCAGCTCCGCCCGGGTGCGTTCGCGCAGCGCGGCGTCCAGGTTGGACAGCGGCTCGTCCAGCAGGAACACCGCCGGCTCCCGGACCAGCGCCCGCGCCAGCGCCACCCGTTGCCGCTCGCCGCCGGACAGCTGGTGCGGGCGGCGGTCCAGCAGGTGCGCGCAGCCCGCGACCTCGGCGGCCCGGGCGGCGAGCGCCCGCGCCGGCCCGCGCCGCAGCCCCCGCACCCGGTGCCCGAACGCGATGTTGTCCGCGACCGTGAGGTGCGGGAACAGGGCGTGCGACTGGAACACCATGGCCACGTCCCGCTCGCCCGGACTCACCGCCGTCACGTCCCGCCCGGCGATGCGCACCGAACCCGCCGACACCGGGTGCAGGCCCGCGACGACCCGCAGCAGCGTCGACTTGCCCGCCCCCGACGGGCCCAGCACGGCCAGCAGCTCCCCGCGCGGCACCACGAGGTCCACGCCCCGCAGCACGTCGTGCCGGTCGTGCGCGGCCCGCACGCCGGCCAGTTCGACACCCGTCATCTGCCCGCGCGTTCGAACAGCGGTCTGGTCTGCTCGTCCAGTCGGCGCACGACGTCCGCCGTGGGCTGGTTGTAGTACAGGGCGTTCTCCAGGATGCCGTTGGCCACGTCCTCGATCTCCGGCCACGTCGAGATCGTCGGTGTGGCGCGGATGGCCGGGATCGAATCCAGGAACACCTGCGCGCTGCGCGGCTTGGCGCCCGGGTCGAGGAACGCGGGGGACTGGGCCACCGCCTTGTTCGACGGCACGGTCCGCCCGGTGCCGGCCATGATCGCCGCGCCCTGCGGCCCCAACGCGAACTCCACGAACTTCCACGCCGCCGCCTTGTCCGACGACCCGCGCGTGACGCAGTAGGCGTCGCTGTGCAGCACGGTCGCGGGCGCCCGGTAGACCGGGAGCGCGGCCACGTCCCAGTCGAACCCGGAGATCGCCCGGAACGTCGTGGTGGACCGGCGCGAGGACATCAGCATGGCGAGCTTCCCAGCGGCGAACCGCGCCTCGTCGTCCTGGCTCTCCACCTCCTGGTCGGTGGGCACGACCCCGTGCCGCCCCCGCAGGTCGATGAAGTTCTGCAACGCCGCCACCGCGGGCTCGTCCAACGCGATGCGCGTGGGGGAGCGGTCGTCGTCGAACAGCCTGCCCCCGTTGGACCACGCGAACGGGGCCAACCGGATCAGCTCCGGCGAGACCGCCAGGCCGTACTCGACCGGCGGCGGACCGGTCGGCACGGCCCCGGGCTGGTCGGGGTCGACGCCCTTCACCACGTCACCGTTGGCGTCCCGGGTCAACGCGATGGCCGTGGCCACCATGTCGTCCCACGACCACCCGGCGCGCGGCTCGGCGATCCCGTACTTCTCGAACAGGTCCCTGTTGTAGTAGACGACCAGGCTGGAGATGTTCTGCGGCATGCACATCTGCTCCCCGCGCACCTGGAACGCCTCCAGCGCCTGCGGGAAGAAGTCGTCGGCCTTCAACGCCGTGGAGGAGGCCAGCATCGGCGCGGCGGGCTCGATGGCGTTCTTGGCCGCGAACTGGCCGTAGAACCGGTAGTTCATCAGGAACAGGTCCGGCGGCTTCCCGCCCGCGATGGACGTGGACAGCCGCGCGATCAGGTCCTTGCGGTCGCTCGCCTCCACCAGCTCCACGTCCGCGCCCGGGTTGGCCCTCTCGTAGGCGGCTTCCAGCGACCGGTAGGCGGCCAGCTCGTGCGGGTCGCCGAACACCAGCAGACTCGTCGCGGACCCCTCCCCGGTGCCCGCGCACCCCGCGACGACCAGCGCCGCCGCGACCGCCAAGGCGCGTGCTCTCATCGGGAAACCCCCTTCAGGTCGCGTTGCGCGACCACGAAGACCACCAGCGCGGGCACGGTCGCCACGACCGCGCCCGCCAGGAACACCGGGAAGTCCGCCGCGTCCAGCGTCGCCAGCGACCGCAGCGCCAGCGGCAGCGTGAACAGCTCCCGGTCGTACAGGAACACCAGCGGGTCGAGGAAGTTCGACCAGGTCAGCACGAACGTCAGCGCGGCCACGCCCGCCGTGGCCGGCCGCACCAGCGGCAGCCCGACCCGCCACCACGTGCGCAGCGGCGACAGGTCCTCCATCGCGCAGGCCTCCCACAGCTCGCCCGGGACCGCGCGGAAGGCCAGGTAGTAGACCAGCGGGAACAGCGGCGACGTGGCGATCAGGGCGGGCGCGACCAGCGGCACGAGCGTGTCGGTCAACCCGGCCAGCCGGAACACCGCGAAGCGCGGCACCAGCAAGGCCACCGCCGGCACCATCAACGCCACCAACGACAGCGCCGCCACCCAGCCCGCGACCCGCCGCGGCAGCCGGGCCATCGCGAAGCCCGCCATCGAGGCCACCGCCACGCTCAGCGGCACCGCCACCAGGCACACCAGCGACGAGTTCAGCGTCGCCCGGACCAGCCCGCCCAGCTCCGCCGCGAGCCGGTACCCCTCGGTGGAGATCGGCGAGGGCACCAGGTCCGGCGTGGTCGGCGGCGGCAGCCCCGGCCGGTGCAGCGACCCGGAGACCAGCAGCGCCAGCGGTGGCAGGAACACGGCGACCACCGCCACCGCACCCCAACGCCGCCACACCCGCGCTCCCCGCTCCCTCCAACGCCGCGTCCCGAGCACCGGGCCCCGAAAGCCGGGCCCCGAAAGCCGGCCCCCAAAGCCGGGCCCCGAAAGCCGGCCCACAGTGCCACAGCCGCCGGCACGCGGACAACGGTCGGGCGTAAACCGTGAAACACCCCCGCAATTCGGCCCTACCGGGCACCCCGGCCCGTCGGGACCATGTGCGGCAACCCTGCCCACCGGAAGGCCCGCCATGCGCCGCAGAACGGTCATCGCCCTGCTCGGCACCTCGATGCTCTTACTCCCGGCCGCCGCCGTCCCCGGCGTGGCCGACCGCGTCGTCGGCACCCTCGCGGTCGAGAACGACAACCCCCTCGGCCCCGCCGGCGGCGACGAGTGGTTCGCCCGCCAGCGCCTGCACCCCGAGACCGTCGACATCGGGGCCAACCTCGGCAGAGCCGTGCGCGAGGCGACCGCCTTGCGCGACGGGCACTCCCGCACGCTGACCGCCCAGGCCGCCTGGCAGTCCCTCGGCCCGGGGCTGGGCGGCCGGATCTCCGACATCGCCGTGGACCCGACCCGCCCCGACACCGTGTACGTGGGCGCGGCCTCCGGCGGCGTCTGGAAGAGCACCGACGGCGGCACGACGTTCAGCTACTCGTGGCGGCGGGACCTGCCGCAGTCCACCGGCGCGCTGGCGGTGAGCGGCAACGGCACCCTCTACGTCGGCACCGGCGAGGGCGCGCCGGGCTCGGCGTCCTACTCCTTCCCCGGCAACGGCGTCTACCGCTCGACCGACGCCGGCGCGACCTGGCAGCACCTCGGCCTGGACGGCACCGACCGCATCGGCCGCATCTCGATCGACCCGACCAACCCGAACCGGATCTTCGTCGCCGCCGCGGGCAAGCTCTACCAGCCCGGCGGGACGCGCGGCATCTACGCCACCACCGACGGCGGCACGACGTGGCGGCAGGCGCTGGCCGGCGCGAACACCACCACCGGCGGCATCGACGTGTCGATCAGCCCGTCCGAGCCGAACTACGTCTACGCGGCCATGTGGGACCACACCCGCAAGCCCGAGGGCCGCACGTACGGCGGCGTCGGCACCGGCGCGTACCGCTCCTCCGACGGCGGCCAGACCTGGACGCGCCTGGGCGGCGGCCTGCCCGCCCCGGACGCCAACAACGGCCGCCTGGGCATCGCGGTCGCCAAGTCCGACCCGACCCGGCTGTACGTCATCTCGGCCGACACGCCCGGCAACTTCCAGGGTTTCTGGACCTCCACCAACCGCGGCGACACCTGGACCAAGATCACCAACACCAGCGCGCTGTCGTCCTCGCAGTCGACGTTCGGCTGGTGGTTCGGGCGGATCTTCGTCGACCCGGCGGCGGCGCAGCACATCTGGGTGCCGGGCGTGCCGATGCTGGAGTCCTCCAACGCGGGCACCAGTTGGACCAGCAACAGTTCGTCGTTCCACGTCGACCAGCACGCCGTGGCCGTGGACCCGCGGGTGTCGGGCCGGGTGTTCATCGGCAACGACGGCGGCGTCTACCGCTCGACGTCGAACGGCTTGCTCAACGGCACGTGGACCAAGGCCCGCAACCTGTCCAACATGCAGTTCTACACCGTGGCCGTCTCGCAGCAGGACCCGACGCGAATCAGCGGCGGCCTGCAGGACAACGGTTCCGTGCGGTCGTGGGCCGGCTGGGGCCAGATCTACGGCGGTGACGGCCTGGCCAACCTGATCGACCCGACCAACCACAACAAGGTCTACGCGTGCGCCCAGAACGGCGCGTGCGTCCGGTCCACCGACGGCGGCAACACGACGTCGTCGTTCGGCAGCACGACCTCCACCCGGCGCGGCTGGCTGACCCCGGTCGTGCTGGACCCGAACAACCCGGCGATCGTGTACTACGGCGGCAACCGGCTCAACCGGTCCACCAACTCCGCCCAGACGTTCTCGGTGATCTCCAACGACCTCACCCACGGCACCTGGGCGACGATCAGCGCGATCGGCGTGGCCAAGAGCGACGGCCGGGTCGTCTACGCGGGCACCGAGGACGGCCGGATGTGGGTCACCCGCGACACCGGCGCGACGTGGCGGGAGATCACCGCGGGCCTGCCGACGCGGTTCATCACCCGCGTCACCGTCGACCCGACCGACGCCAACCTGGCGTACGTCACGGTGTCGGGCTACCGCAACGGTTCCGACCTCGCGCACGTGTTCCGCACGGCCGACGGCGGCACCACGTGGACCGACATCTCCGGCAACCTGCCCGACGCCCCGGTCAACGAGGTCGTGCAGGACCCGCTGAACCGGTCGATCCTGTACGTGGGCAGCGACGTCGGCGCGTTCATGTCCACCAACGGCGGCGGCAACTGGTCCCCGCTGGGCACCGACCTGCCGATCGTGCCGGTAACCGACATCGCCCCGTCCGTCGCGAGTGGACAGACCGTGCTCACCGCCGCCACCTACGGCCTGGGCATCTACCAGATCCGGCCCTCGACGGCTCCGGCCAACGACTTCGCCATCTCGGCGACGCCGCCGTCCGCCTCCGTCGACCCGGGCGGCTCGGCGACCGTCACGCTGGCCACGTCCGTGGTGTCGGGCACGGCGGAGTCCGTCGCCCTGTCGGCCACCGGCCTCCCGGCGGGCACGACGGCCGTGATCAACCCGACCTCGGTGACCGCGGGTGGTTCGGCCACGGTCACCATCACCACGTCGAGCACCACGCCGGCGGGCACGTACCCGATCACCCTGACCGGCACGGCGGCCTCGGCCACCCGCAGCGCGACCTTCACGCTGACGGTCAACCAGACCGGCGGCGTGTGCACCGGCACCAACCCCAACGACGTGGCGATCGGCGACAACGCCACGGTGACGTCCACGATCCCGTTGACCTGCCAGGGCACGGCGTCGGCGACGTCCTCGGTGGAGGTGCACATCAAGCACACCTACATCGGTGACCTGGTGGTGACCCTGGTCGCGCCGGACGGCAGCACGTACGTGCTGCACAACCGGTCCGGCGGCGGCACCGACAACCTCGACAAGACCTACCCGGTCGACCTGTCGGGGGAGAACCGGTCCGGGACCTGGACGCTGCGGGTGCAGGACGCGGCGGCCCAGGACGTCGGCACCCTCGACACCTGGACGCTGACGCTGTGACCCCTCCGGTGGGGGCGGCGCCGCGCCGCCCCCACCGGCGTCACCGCACCGGGTCGGTCACCCAGTTGTCCCGGTCGCCGGGGTCGTCCACCACCCGCACCGAGCCGGTCACCGCGGAGACGTCCCCGAGCACCTCGAACCCCGCGCCGCCGATGGTGATGCGGTGGTCGGCGCCGAGGGACGCGACCACCTGCGGCACGCCGGGCAGGTCGTTGCCGGCGAACACCAGCGCCGCCACCTCCGGTCCCGGCCGCATCGCCACCCGCACCCCGACCAGCCCGACCCGCCCGAACGTCGAGCCGTCGACGGTCAGCGGCACCCGGACCGGCGTGTCCGCGCCGGGCAGGACGCCCTGCGCCACCCGGTGGGCGCGGTCGCGCAGGTCCGGGAACCCGGCGTCCAGGTGCACCGTGGCCCAGGCCCCGGGCGACCACTCCCACGCGAGTTCCCCGTTCACCGGCCACACCGCCCGCCGCCCGTGCACGTCCGGCGCCCGCTGGCCGCGCGGCTCCCAGTCCGGTCCGGTCTGCTCGGGGTGCCTGCCCCGGGCGTACACGGTGACCGTGCCGCCGGGCCTGGCCGGGTCGTCGGCCCGGCTGAGCGCGACCTGCTGCCGGTAGCGCCCGGTCTCGTAGTGCCGGGGCACGTACCCGCCCGCCGAGCCGACCCGCACGACCTGGTGGAGCAGGTCGAACTCCGCCGTGCCGGCCGGTTCGGGCGCGGGGTCGGGGGAGCGCAGCAACGCGGGGGACAGCGCCACCACGGACAGCGCCACCGCCGCCAGCGCGGCCAACCCGACCCGGGTCCGCCTGTGCCGCTTGCCGGTCCGGATCGCCCGCCCGATGTCCACGGTCGTGCGCTCCGCCGGTTCGACCGCCCGCAACGGCGCGAGCAGGTCGCCGGGCTCGCTCATCGCTCCTCCTCGCCAAGAAGTCGGCGCAGCGCCGCCAACCCGTGCGCGGTCCGCGACTTCACCGTGCTCTCCGAACAACGCAACACCCGGGCCACCTCCGTGACAGGTAGGTCGGCGACGAACCGCAGCACCAGCACGGCCCGGGCCCGGGGCGGGACCCGCCGCAACGCCGTCCACACGACCTCCCGGGTCTCCACGTCCGGCGTGACCTGTTCGCCCTGCGGGAGCTCCGCCGACCCGCCCACGAGCCGCACCAGGCTCCACCGCCGCCGGTTCTCGTTCAGGAACGCCCGGACCAGCACGGTCCGCGAGTAGGCGTCGAGGTCGTCGGCGTTCCGCGCGCGACGCCAGTGCGTGTAGAGGCGCGTGATGGCGATCTGCACCACGTCGTCGCCTTTGTGCGAGTCGCCGCACAGCACGTACGCCAGCCGACGCAACCGGGGCAGGGCGGCGCTGACGTAGGCGGTGAACTCCTCGTCGTCGGACACGGCCACGACCCTGAAGTGCGCCGCCTCAGCCGTCATGCCGGGTCTTGGCGAAGTAGGTCCTGGCGGACGCGGCCCCCCACAGCACGCCCAGCACGACCGCGGACAACGCCCACCCGCTGACCAGGTCCGCGCGCACCTCGACCTCGGGGTAGGACACGAACACGAAGTACCGGCCGACCGCCTGGAACGCCAGCAGGACGGTGATCACCACCCGGGCCCAGTTCCGTCCGGAAAGGACCCGCGCCGCCAGCCACGCGTAGAGGACGGCACTGATGGGGTGGTAGATGGTGCCGGGGTTGACCGAAGCGGCGTCGGGGTCGGCGATGAACCGCCACACGTCCTGCACCACAACGGTCACGTGGTTGAACGCGTGCACCCCGATCCCCACCGCCGCGACCACAACCCCCACCGGCGCACCGGACCGCACAAGCGATGGCGCGTGTGCCATACGAGGCCTCCCAACCTCTCGACGACCTTCACCCCGGAGACACACGCACCACGCACCCCGGACGTATGACGCCCGTCATACCGTCATTCAGCGGCGAACCGCGCCGAGGCCCCGCCGCGACGGCGCGGGCTTGGGCTGCTCCTCGGTCTCGTCGCTCATGGCCGCGTACGCCGCCAGCCACCCCGACGCCCGGTAGTCACCTCGACGGGTGAACACCGCGAGCCCCTTGTCGGTCTCCTCGCCCTCCGGGAAGGGCACCTCGCTGGCGGCCTTGGTGCTCACGGCCGGCCCGAACTGCTTCCCCCGCCACGCGACCGCTTGCGCCGCAACGGTTCCCGTCACCCGGGCGTTGTCGTCGCGCACTTCCAGCACCGCTCCGGTGACCCGTTCGCGCAGCAGCGCCGTGTACCCGGCCTGGTCCAGCTCGCACTCCGCCGGCGGACGCCCCGCGGGCCAGTCGGGCGAGCGCACCCCGCGAGCCACCGCCGACCGCCACATCTCCGGCACCAGTTCGTGCGCCCGCGCCCGCGTGGCCATCTGCTCGCACAACCACAGCAGCCGACCCGCGCCGCGCCGAGGCGTCAACGCCCGCCACCGCACCCGCTGGTCCAGGTCCGCCGCCACCACGGCGATCCACGGGTGCACGGTCCCCAGCGCGCCCTGCGCCGCTAGCCACGACAGGAACCGGGGCGCCTGCTCGAACACCGGGTGCAGGGTGGACATCGGGATGCCCGCCGCCACCCGCCGCGTCCGGCCCGCGAACAGGTGCGGCGACCGGGCGGCCAGCAGCAGCCCGGCGCGGGCCAGGTCACCGGGAGCGGTCGTCGTCTGCGACCCCAGGCCCTTGACCGACGCCGTGTTGGTCACCTGGGACGCCCGCCCGCCGGCCTTGACCACCGTCGCCACCGCCGGCCGCACCGGGTCGGGCACCGGCAGGCCGGCCAGGTCCCGCACCGCCACCGACAACACCAGCACCAGCGCGTCCTCGGCCGCCTCCGGGTCCGGCGGCACGGGCAGCAGCCCCAGGGCGTAGCGCAGGCGGTGACCGGTGTGGGTGGAGACCATCATCCGCGCGGTCAGCCGGCCCAGCTCGGTGATCGCGAGCGCGCCGTCCCGCTCGACCAGGTGCCCCTCCGACACCAGGAAGGCCACGGCGTCCTGCACCGGTTGCAGCGCGTCGTCGCCCTGCGCGTAGGCCAGGGTCTCCACCCACCACGCCTCGGCGTCGGCCAGGCACGTGATCCGACCCTGCAACACCTCGGCCAGCACGTGGTCGGGCAGGCTCTCGTGGATGCGCGAGTACACCGAGTACCCCGCCACCAGCCGGGTCTGCCACGCCGCCCGCTGGTGCTCGTCCACCACCAGGTAGGACCAGCCCTCGGTCTCGCCCGCGCCGATCCGCCCGGCCCGGCCGAACATCTGGAGCACCATCGAGGTGTCCATCGGTTCGCCGCCCACGGTGGTGTCCCGCACGATCACCGCGCGCGCCGGCAGGTTCACGCCGGCCGCGACCGTCGAGGTGGCCACCAGCACGTCCGCCTTGCGGTCGCGGAACGCCCGCTCGGCGGCGTGCTTGTGTTCGTAGTCCGCGTAATGCATCCGGACGCCCACCTCGGCGCACACGCGGGTCAGGCCGTCCACGTCGTCGGCCGCGACGCTGTGCACGGGCGCGCCGCGTTCGGCGGCGATCGCCATGGCCGTGGACCGGACGTTGCGCTTGGACCCGCAGAACACCAGGACGCTGCCCTGCTCGGCGGTGTGCCGGGTGGTCAGGTCCACGACGACCTGTTCGCGCATCCGCGCCGCGGCGGCGAAACCGGACGCGGCCGGGACGGTCGGCAGCTGCCAGGTCACCCGCGACGGCCGCCAGGTCGTGGCGACCAGGTCCGCCTCCAGCCACTCGGCGACCTCGGCGGCGTTGGACACGGTCGCGGACAGGCCGACGATGCGCACCGGCGAGTCCGCGCCCCGGACCCGGGCCAGCAACGCCTCCAGCAGCGCGCCGCGACCCGGCGTGCCCAGCAGGTGGATCTCGTCCACCACCATGCAGCCGACCTCGCCCAGCGCGGCCTGCAGCGAGGCGGCCCGGCAGATCGCCTCGAACTTCTCCGTCGTGGCGACCCACAGGTCGGCGGCGCGGACCCGTTCGACGTCCACGGCGTACTCGCCGGACAGCCGTTCGACCCGAAGGCCCTGCGCGCGCCAGGACTCCAGTTCGCGGTCCAGCTCGTCGGTCAGGGACCGTTGCGGCACCAGCCAGGCGGCCTTGCGGCCCTCCTCCAGGATGGTGCGCAGGACGGCCAGCATGCCGATGGCCGTCTTGCCCGCGCCGGTGGGCGCGGTGATCAGCAGGTGCGCGTCGTCGTCCAGGATGCGCGGCGCGGCCTGGGTCTGCGCCGGGTTGAGCACCGGGAAGGGCAGGAACGGCAGGAACTCCGGCGGGACCAGCTCGGCGACCGGGGTCGGGTCGGGCGCGGGGCCGGGCGGCTCGTGCAGCTTCCACAGGACGTCGAACGCCAGGCGCGCGGCCCAGGCCTTGTCGTCGCCGACGGGTTCGCACCGCTCGGGCACGATGCCGCCGACCGCGGACAGCCAGGCGGTGGCGCGCAGGGGTTCGCCGGGCTGGAGGGAGACGGTCTCCTGTTCGAGCCAGTGCTTGAGGGACCGGTGCTCGACGCCTTCCTGGGTGAGCAGGGCGCGCAGCTCGTCGAACTCGGGGCGGTCGGGGAGGACGACGCGGGCCCCGGCGACGCCGGGCGGCGGTTTCATCGTCGGGTCCACGGTCTTGCACCACCAGACCGGGGCGGGGTCGGTGAGCAGGTGCGGGGGGAGGGTCGGCGTGTCGTCGGTCTGGGTGGGGACGGCTTCGGAACCCGCGAGGATCGACCGGATGCGGGCCGCCATGACCGTGGTCGACATGCGCCGCGCCGGGCGGGCCGGGGTGCTGTCGGTGTCGGTGTCGGCCGGGTCGGTGTCGGTGTCGGCCGGGTCGGTGTCGGTGTCGGCCGGGTCGGGGGCGCTGGGGTCGGTGTCGGTGGCGGGTCGGGCGGTGGTGGCGGGTCCGGTGGCGGCGGGGTCGGCGCTGGCGGGGTCGGCGCTGGCGGGGTCGGTGGCGTTCGGGTCGGCGTTGGTGGGGGCCGTCGTCGCGCGCTGTGGCCTCCGGCCCCCGGTTCCATTCTCCTCCGGGGCACCGACAATTCCGTCCCGTCGCGAGGGGCGTTCGAAGACGCGGGCTTCCTGGGCCAGGGCGGCGAGTTGGGCGTCTTCGGCCGCGCGGCGCGCCACCGCTTCCGGGCGCAGGTCGCCCAGCACCGACTTCTGCGACAACTGCAACTCGCGCAGCGTGAACGACGCCGGGCACGTCACGCACACCACCGCCGCCTGCAACTGCTGCTTGCCGCGGTGCGGGTGGGAGCGGAACAGGCCGTGCAGCTCGCCGGCGCAGCGCGGGCAGCGCTTCTCCACCGGGATCGGGGACAGCTGCCAGCCCGGCTCGGCGTAGCGGGCGATCGCGGGTTCGGGGCGGACGCCCCACCGGCTCTCGACGACGCCCGCGACGGACGTGTCGGCGCCCGGCGGGCTGGACGATCCGCGCACCACTCCCGCCCTCCCCGTCCGGCCGCTGAGCACGCGATGCTAACCCGTTCGCCGTACCCGCCGCAGGCGGCGCAGGTCAGGCGGGGGCGGACGCCGGCAGCTCCTGCGCCAGGCCGACCGCCGCCCGGACCGGGTCGCGGTCGAACCGGCTCGGGAAGGCGTCGTGCACCCGCCAACCCGCCCCGTGCAGCGCGCGCCACCGCGCGAGGTGCGCCGCCGCGCCGTCGGGGTGCGGCCGGGTCTCGACGGCGACCGCGTCCACGCCCTCGCCGACGACCAGGTCCAGCCGCCACTCGCCGACCGGGTAGCCGGTCCGCACGGTCCGCCCCAGCGCGCGCAGCGCCTCGGCCAGGCGGGCGGTCCACTCGTCGGCCGGTTCCGCGCCCTCGGTCTCGGTCGGCGGGACCCCGGCGTGCCGCAGGTACGCGCCGACCAGCCCGACCGGCCGGGTCGCGGAGGTCACCAGGTGCACCCGCCGGCGGGCGCGGGTGGTCAGCACGGCCAGGAGGTTGCGGTCGCCGGCGAAGCGCCACGCGTTCGGCTTGTCCTCGTCGGTCAGCGCCAGGCTCACCACGACCTCGTCGAACTCCGAGCCCTGCACCCCGTGCACGGTCCCGACGCGCACCCCGCCCCCGGTGATCTCCTCCAGCGACAACCGGTCCAGCAGCGCCGCCTCCAGGGCGTCGGCCTGCGCGCGGAACGGCGTCACCACGCCGATCGACCGCACCCCGGCGGCGATCCGGCGGCCCACGTGGGCCAGCACGGCGTCCGCCTCGACCGGGTTGACGCCCTTGCGGTCGCGGGCGCCCCGGACGTGCTCGGTGTCGATGCAGTCCACGTCGGCGACCGCCGGGTGCGTGGTGAGCAGCGCGATCCGGCCGTCGTAGAACTCGCGGGCGGCGAACCCGATCAGGTGCGGCGCGCAGCGGTGGTGCTCGGTCAGCCAGTGCACGCCGGCCGCCGCCGCGCCCGCGTCGAACAGGCTCACCTTGGGCACGTCCAGCCGGTCGGCCAGCTCCCCGGTGCCCTCGGCGGCCACCGCGTCCCGCACGGCCTGGTCGCTCACGAACGACACGTGCCGCAACTGGCGCGGGTCGCCGCCGATCACCGCCCGCCGCCCGCGCAGCAGGGCCGGCGCGGCCAGCGGCTGGTCCACGTGGCTCGCCTCGTCCACCACGACCAGGTCGAACATGCCGGGCACGGCCGGGAGGATGTCCTCGACCTCCGCGAGCGTCCCGACCCACAGCGGCAGCGCGGCGACCAGGTCGTGCGGCGCGACGTCGGCCAGCGCCCGCCGCCGGGCCGCCGGTCCCGAGCGCAGCGCCCGCGCCAGCGCCGCCACCGCCCGCCG